>JANQOH010000141.1 GCA_028289725.1 Alphaproteobacteria bacterium | reverse complement strand
GTGTGGTTGTCCGAATCGAACCACCGGATGATGTGGCCGTCCGCGTTTGGCGCCAACGGGTTGGCGGCGTCCGCGCCCGGATTGGTGCCGGTGCCGCGTTGGCTGTTGTTGGTGAGCGTCATGTAGACCTGGCCGTCCGGCGCAACAGTCCCCCACTCGGGACGGTCCATCGGCGTCGCGCCGAGAATGTCCGCGGCTTGGCGGGCAAACGTGAGCACTTCGGCTTGGTCGGCGAAAACCGCAGACAGTGCGGGATTGTCGATCGTCAGCTCTAGCCAGTCGCCCGTGAAGTCGTCATTGAACTTGGCGACATAGAGCTTGCCGTGATCGAGCGGGCTTTGGCCACGCCGCAGCATTTGCCTGTAGTTCCGCTCGGACACGAACTTGTAGATGTAGTCGAAGCGCTGATCGTCGCCCATATAGACGACAATCCGTTTCCGTTTCCCGACCACAACGGTCGCGCCTTCGTGCTTGATGCGGCCGAGCGCGGTGCGCTTGATCGGCTTGCGGTACGGACTGAACGGATCAATTTCGACGACCCAGCCAAACCGGTGCTCTTCGTTTTCGTACAGCGGGTTGGAAAGGTCGAAGCGCGGATCGAACAGTTCCCACCCATAGTTGAAGCCATCATTGTCGAAACCGTAGCGATCTTGACGATCCGTGGCGGTCCAACCAGGATCGGTCGCGCCGAAATAGCCATTGAAATTTTCTTCGCACGTCAAGTAGGTGCCCCACGGCGTTTCGCCGTTTGCGCAATTGTTGACGGTACCGCGCGGCTGATTACCGGCGGGCGTGTCGAGCAATGCATGACCCGCCACAGGCCCGCTGAAGGCGACCGGTGTGTTGACGTGAACGCGTCGCGCAAATGGGCTGTTGACGGTACGCCACACGCCGGCGCGGTTGCGCCGAACCTCGACCACGGCCACACCGTGCGCGTGTTGCGACGTCCGCACGTCGGCCAGGCTGGTTGGCGCCGATTTGCCCAGCACGGTCGAGTTGCGGCCGAATTCGTGATTGATAGCGATCAAGCCGCGCCGGTTACTGCGACGACGCAAGAAGCGCTCCGCCAATTCTTCGTAGGTGTCGTCTTCCCACTCGATTTCGTCATCGTCGAAATCGGTGCCGTACCAGTCGCGACGGCTCATTGGGAAGAACGTCATGCCGTCATGACCGATGCCCAATTGCTCCGCTTGGTCGGCGGCGTTTGGCGGATAGCTGTAGGCCGGACCACTCGGCTCGATCGGGTCGCCCCACGGAATGAGGACTTGGTATTCGTAATCAGACGAGATGACCGGGACGGGTCCATTGCCGTCTGCGAGCGTGACCGGGTCAAATCCAATTACGGGCGGACCCATGGCTTCCGCCAGATTCCAGCCGCTGGTGCCAAAAAAAGCGGTGGTTGCCGTCGCAAGACCGCCGGCAAGAACGCTCCGACGCGAAACGCCAGTGCGCAGCACATCCTGAAACGGCCGGTTGCCTGATTTGTTAGAAATCTTGTCATCGTGACTCACGGACTTTCTCCTATGCCATTCCCGTCAAAAATCCGGGTCGGTGTAGAAACTGTCCGTGTCCGCTATGTGACGTTTTCGTTTTGGAAGAATGAAACCGGACGGAATCTATTAATTAGCTAGCGAAATAAAAATTTTTCCAACCGAATCTTTGGCAAGTTGATGTCCAGATTTCAAAACGATTTATGATCTGTGAATTTGACGTTACGCCCGAGTTAATATTCCCAAACTAATTTCCTGCGAATTTATGACAGAGTGAATCGGCGGATCGGATGCTGTTTGAATATCCAGAGCGCCTTCAAAGTTATGCGCCGGCGACAGCGAGTGTGACCTTTGACCACCTATCGGCAAAATACACTCGCCAATTGGTCTACCGCCGCCGGCCCGTCGTAACTGAAAAGCATGATGTCCGATCGAAGACTAAGACGGCCGACCTCCAAGCCACGTCTTCAAATCGTCATATCCATGAAGTTGATACGTAACAATCGCCCGCCACTGTGCGTGATGAGAGGTGCCTGGCTAACGATCGGGCGTCATACTTTCGTGCGCCTTTGGAGGGCTTGATGAATCGATTAGGACTGACCGCCACCGCGGTCATATT
Source organism: Alphaproteobacteria bacterium (assembly GCA_028289725.1). GTDB lineage: Bacteria > Pseudomonadota > Alphaproteobacteria > UBA7887 > UBA7887 > JAKZSU01. The sequence goes on along the minus strand of JANQOH010000141.1, from coordinate 11,373 downwards.
CGCCGTCGCGCCGTTTGCCGCGCTGGCAGGCGACGACGTATTCAATCGGATCGCGACGTTCCCGATTTTCGAAAATCTCGGTCCCGGGCAAGACCCGCTCCTTGAGGAGACCGTCGCCGAAATCGTCGCGGTGGCAAGCGACAATATGACGCTGGTCTACACCGACAGCGCGCAAGAACGCATCGGTTTCGTCAATATCGTGAATCCGGCGGCACCGGCACCCGCCGGCTTCGTCGACCTGAGCGGCGAGCCCACTTCTGTCATCGTGGTCGGCGATTACGCGTACGCGGGCGCCGACACAACGAGCGATCTCGATTTTCCCGAAGGTTATCTTTCGGTCATCGACGTCGTACCCGTCGCCGGCGCATCGGAAGTCGGTACCTGCGATCTTCCCGGCCAGCCCGACTCCGTCGCCGCCAGCCCGGACGGCGCGTATCTCGCGGTGGTCTTGGAAAACCAGCGCGACGAAGGCGAAATTGTTCTCGGCATTGAGGGCGGCTTGCCGCAATTACCCGCGGGCGAGCTGCTTATTTTCGAGCTTGACGGTACCGGCGTGCCGACCAACTGCCTGGCGCCGACTCGCGTTGCGTTGACCGGTGGCGCCGGTTTCTGCCTGGCACCGACCGACCCGGAACCCGAATTCGTCGATATCAACAGCAACAATGTCGCCGTCGTCACGCTGCAGGAGAACAATTGCAACGTGCTGGTCGATGTCGCCCTGGGATCGGTGATAGGTTTTTCCGACGCCGGCACCGCGTCACTCCAGAATGTCGACATCACCGAAGAAGACGTCATCACTTTGGTCGACGATTTGGCCGATGTGCTGCGTGAACCCGATGCGGTCGGTTGGATCGGCGACGAATATTACGCCACCGCGAATGAGGGCGATCTCGATGGCGGCAGCCGCGGCTTCACGATCTACGATACGTCGGGCGCGGTCGCGTTCGAAAGCTTCGAACTGTTCGAGCATCTCGTCGTGCAGCACGGCCACTATCCGGAAGGCCGCTCCGAAAACAAGGGCAATGAGCCGGAAGGCATCGAAGTCGGTATCTTCGATGACGAGACACTGCTCTTTGTCGGGTCCGAGCGCTCTGGCGTTGTTGGCGTCTACGAAGTTCGCAAACGCGGCAAAAAAGTGCGCGCCAAGTTCCGCCAGATGTTGCCGACCGGGTACCGGCCTGAAGGCTTACTGGCAATACCGTCGCGCGACCTGTTTGTGGTTGCGGCGGAAGAAGATGCTCTGGACGACAAAGTTCGCGCCGCGATCTCAATCTACGCGTATGACAATGAGGACCAGGAATATCCGACCATCGTCTCGCGTCGCGTGCGGACGGTCGACGGCGAAGGCGACATCCGTCGCTTACCGATTCCGTGGGGCGCGCTCTCCGGCTTGGCGCCGGATCGGAAACGGCCACACATCGCCTATTCAGTGCATGACAGCGCCTATGGCGAGACGGGTATTTTCAAGATCAACTTGAATCGCGATCCCGCCCTCATTTTGAGCAAGACCGAACTCACCCGAAACGGCGAGTTGGTCAATGACTTGGATCTCGAAGGCATCACGCAGCGCCGTGGCGGTGGATTCTGGCTGGTCTCGGAAGGCAATGATGGCGGCCGCGAAAATCTTCTCATCCGCGCCGACTCCAATGGCGTGATTCTTGAGGAAATTCAGCTTCCCGTATCTCTGAAAGCCCAACTCGTTCGGTTCGGATTGGAAGGCGTTACCGTGACTGGCCGCGGCGCAAACGAACGCGTTTATGTCGCTTTTCAGCGTGAGTGGAACGACGACCCCGACGATCTGGTCAAGATCGGTCAATACAATCCCAATACCGGTGACTGGGCGTTCTTCCACTATCCCATCGAAGCCCCATTGTCCGACAATGGTGGTTGGGTCGGCCTGTCCTCGATCGACGCGATCGGCGGCGATTGGTTCGTCGTCATCGAGCGCGACAACCAAGCCGGTGCCTTGGCTACAATCAAGCGACTGTACGTTTTCTCGATCGCGGGATTGACGCCCCTCGCGCACGCAACGCCCCTGCCCGCCCTGCCCGTGGTCAGCAAATCATTGTTGCGCGATCTGATCCCGGATCTCGAAGCGCCAAACGGCCAGGTGCTCGAAAAGGTCGAAGGACTGAGCATCTCAAAGTCGGGCGAATTGTGCATCGTGAACGACAACGATGCTGTCGATGATTCGAACGGTGAAACGCAGTTGCTCTGCCTCGGTGAGATCGAGGACTTGCTCGAAGAAGCGGGCCTCGACTAACGCTGCCCAAAACCCCTCCTCGGGCCGGATCACAACCGTGGTCCGGCCCGCACTTTATTCCTGAACAGCGCCGAACCATGGCAACGAACCAAGACCGTCACGTTACCCAAGATGATCCAGTGGTCAGCTGGCGCATCGGCGGCTTGACGTTGGCCACTCTGGCGGCGGCGCTCTGGGCCGCCACGGAGGTTGACGGCCCTGTGTTCTGGGTGTCCGTCGGACTCGTGGCCACGTTGATCGTGCTCGCCGACATTGACCGGCGGACAATGCTGCTGCCCGACATTCTCACATTCCCGCTGTTGGTCGCGGGCCTCGCCGTCACGGCTTGGTTGGCGCCCGCGCGATTCTTTGATCACGCAATTGGCGCCGCCGCTGGTTACGCCATGCTCGCATTTGTGGGTTGGCTTTACTTTCGGTTTCGGGGACGCGACGGATTGGGGCTTGGTGACGCCAAGCTGCTCGCCGCCGCCGGTGCGTGGCTCGGGTGGCAAGCGCTCGCAAGCGTGGTCATGCTGGGCGCCATAGCGGCGCTTGTTTGCGTGGCATTTCTGGCCGTCATAGGTCGGTCGATTGGTCGGCACCAAGCTTTGCCTTTTGGCCCGTTCCTCTGCCTCGGAATTTGGCTGAGCTGGCTTTATGGGCCTGTAACATTCGCGTGGTAGCTGTTCTGTAATGGAGAGGGCAGCGACAGCCGTAAAGATTGACCATCGGGCGACACCCGCGAACGCGGACGCGATCGGCGCGCACTTGATCGAAGCCGGCAAACTTGATGCGGTGGCTCTCAAACGCGCGCGGCGCGTCGCGCAAGACGGGCCCGCGCTGCATGTCGTTCTGAGCCGGCTCGGCATGGTGTCGGATGCCGATCTCGCCGCGGCGCTGGCGCACCTTCTCGACCTCCCGTTGGCTGAACCACGTGACTATCCATCAAACGCGCTGGTCGACGGCAGCGCAAAGTTCCTGCGCGAGGCGCGGGTCATGCCGCTCGCCGATACAAAGGAAACGCTGCGCCTTGCGATGGCCGATCCCTTGGACAGTTTCGCCATCAACGCGGTCGAATTGTTGGCGGGCAAACCTGTGGCGCCGTGGGTTGGTCTTCCAGCCGACATCGAAGCGGCGATCGACGCCGCTTACGGCGATGGCCGCGGGACGATCGCCGAGATCGGCGACCATTTGGACGACGGCGGCGACGCAGCGGCGGAAGAGGACGTCGCGCGCCTCCGCGATTTGGCGAGCGAAGCGCCGGTCATCCGGCTGGTGAATAAACTCATCGCACGTGCCGTCGAGCAACGCGCATCGGATATTCATATCGAACCGTTCGAGAACCAGTTGCGCGTGCGCTATCGGATCGACGGCGTTCTACATGTCGTCGATACACCACCCAGCCAATTGCGCGCGGCCGTGATATCGCGCGTCAAGTTGATGGCGCAATTGAACATCGCCGAACGCCGCCTGCCGCAAGACGGCCGCATCAAGCTTGCGGTGCGCGGCAAGGAAATTGATTTTCGTGTTTCGTCACTGCCGACCATGCACGGCGAGAGCATCGTCATGCGTATTCTGGACCGCGGCAGCGTTCAGCTCGATTTCGCGGCGCTCGGGTTCCGTGGCGAGCTTCTCGATCGCTATCTCGCCGCCCTCGATCAACCGAACGGGATTGTTCTGGTGACGGGACCGACCGGAAGCGGCAAGACCACGACGCTCTATACCTCGCTCGATCGGCTCAACGCGCCGGAGAAAAAACTGCTCACCGTCGAGGACCCGATCGAGTATCAGCTCGACGGGGTCAATCAGCTCCAGGTCAAACCGCAGATCGGACTAACCTTCGCCGCGACTTTGCGGTCGATCCTGCGTCAAGATCCCGACATCGTCATGATCGGCGAAGTTCGCGATTTGGAAACCGCACAGATCGCGATGCAAGCAGCGCTGACTGGCCATTTGGTTTTGTCGACCCTGCACACAAACAATGCCGCCGGCACCGTCGCGCGCCTGCTTGAAATGGGTGTCGAAGATTATTTGCTCACTGCCACGGTCAACGGCATCGCGGCGCAACGCCTGGTTCGCACTCTGTGTCCGGCATGCCGCGAACCCTACCAACCGCCGGACGCTTTGATTGACCAATTGCAGCTCGACCACGTCGCCGACGCACCGATCACGCTCCATCGTCCAATCGGTTGCGCCGAATGCAACGACACGGGGTATCGAGGCCGCATCGGCATTGCCGAAATGCTGCTCATCTCGGACGAAATTCGAAGTCTGATCCTCAAGCGCGTCGCGGCCACAGAAATTCAGCGGGCATCGGGCATGCCAACCATGCTTCAAGACGGACTGGACAAGGCGCTTGCCGGCGAAACCACCATCGAGGAAGTCATGCGCGTCACGCGCGACGCCTAGCACGGCCATGCCGCAATTCCGATACAAAGCTGTGACCAGCGCCGGCGAAATCATCGAGGGCGAATTGCACGGCGCGGACAAGGCATCTGTCGTAACGCGCTTGCACGAAATGGGTCACACGCCGATCCGCGCCGATGCCGCGGACGGGGCACGGTCACCGATCCGACACGGTGAACGCACGGTGTTCCGCGCGGCCGTTGGGCGCCGTGACCTTGCGTTGCTCACCCGCGAATTGGCGACCTTGTTGGCAGCCGGCCTGACGCTCGAACGGGCCCTGAAGATATTGAGTGACCTAACCGATCGCGGTTCGCTGCGAGACCTTTTGACGAAATTGCTCAATAGTATACGCGGCGGCCATTCGTTCGCCGACGCCCTGTCCGAGCGCGGTACCGCTTTCCCGCGCTACTACATCAGCATGGTGCGCGCCGGCGGAGCCGGCGGCGCCCTGGATGTCGTGCTGCTGCGCCTATCGGAATTTATGGAACGGGCGCAGGCACTTAGGGAAAGCGTTCGTTCCGCTCTGATCTATCCGGCAATCGTTATCGTGATGTCGGGGGCGGCGGTGACCGTGATGCTGACAGTCGTGTTGCCGCAATTCACGCCGCTATTTGAAGATGCGGGGTCCAGCCTGCCGCCATTGACTCGGGCAATCATCGGGGCCGGCGACTTTGTTCGCTCCTATGGTTTGATTCTCTTGGGTGCCTGTGTCGGCCTCGGCCTTCTAGTGCGCCAACAATTCGCGAATGCGGCAAGCCGCGCGCGTTGGGACGCCGCGTTGCTGCGCATTCCACTGTTCGGCGATCTGATCGCCAAGGCCGATGCCGCGCGGTTCGGGCGCACCTTGGGGACTTTGCTTGCCAATGGTGTGCCGACCATGACCGCGCTCGGTATTGTTCGAGAAACATTATCGAACAGTGCGGCGCGCGACGCGGTCGACAATATCGCGAAGAGCTTGAAAGAGGGCGAAGGCTTAGCCAATCCGCTCGCCGAAGCACGCGAATTCCCGCCGCTTTGCGCCCAACTCGTCCGGGTTGGCGAAGAAACCGGGCAATTGGAAAGCATGCTGATCAAAATCGCGGACATCTACGACCGCGAAGTGAGCCGCGCCGTGGATCAACTGCTCGCGCTCCTGGTCCCCGGCCTAACGCTCGCGCTCGGGGGTCTGATCGCGATCATTATCGGCGCGATTTTGAGTGCCATGTTCAGCGTTTACGACCTTCCGCTCTGACCAATTTGGTACGACCAAGCACGCTTTTGAAGCATAAGGACATCTCGACCATGCGCACATCGCCAACAGACAACCTCCGTGCCCGCGGCGACCGGCAAGCGGGTTTCACGCTTCTTGAATTGCTCGTGGTCTTGGTCATCTTGGCCTTGATTGCGGCATTTGCCGCGCCGCGCGTGCTCAAATACCTGGACGGTGCGCGCACGGATTCAGCCAAGATTCAGATCGAAAACCTAATCAACATTCTGGATCTCTATAAATTGGAGATCGGCAGCTATCCCTCGGAGCAAGACGGTATTGTGGCGCTGCTTGAAGCACCGCCCGGCGTCGATCGTTGGGACGGCCCTTATGTGCGCAAGCGCGACGAATTGATGGACCCTTGGAACCGGTTGTACGCCTATCGCTTCCCTGGCGAGCATGGCGAGTTTGATCTTTTCTCCTTAGGCGCCGATGGGACTGAAGGCGGGGACGGCGACAACGCGGACGTCACAAGCTGGTAAGACATTGTGTCCGAACGCGGCTTCACCTTATTCGAACTTCTGGTCGTGCTTGTGGTGATGGGCCTGTTAACCGCCATTGCGACGCCTCTAATCGGGGGCGGCGCTTCAGCGGTCGCCATGCGTTCCGCCGCGCAGGAAATCGCTGCCGGAATGCGCCGAGCCCGCAGCGACGCGGCATTCGCCAACAAAACGGTGCGGTTCTTTTTGGATGTCGAAAAAAATCGGTACGCAATCGGCGCGCGCGAAGCCTGGACCGGGCTGCCAGATGGTCTGGCGATTGAGGTCGAAACGGCACGATCGGACCTGATCGACGAGTCAACAGCCGCCTTGCGCTTCTTTCCGGACGGCAGCGCAACCGGCGGCCGTGTGACGGTGGGGGGGGCCGAGGGCGCGTATCACGTGATGCTCGATTGGTTTACGGGCGCGGTGACCATTGTCAAATAGCATGACAATTGCCGAGCGTCATGCGCGCGGGTTCACGTTAATCGAGACTGTGGTCGCGCTGGTTATTCTCGCGGTCGCACTGGCCGCTTTGATGCGCTTGTTTCATGGCGGCTTGCGTGGCGGCGAAAGTGCCGAGGAGCGGATTTTCGCAACGCTCCACGCACAATCGCGTATCGCGGCAGTGGGCACTGAGATTACGCTTGCGCCCGGCGAATGGTCCGGCGAAATCGATGAACGCTATCGCTGGGAAATGCGGATCGACTACTACTTGGATGATCGCATCCCACGTGCGGCCACTACCGAGCAAGCCGGAAAACTCACGCCTTACAGAATTTCCGTCTCGGTCTTTTGGGGCAGCGGCGCGGAAAACGATCTCGCGAAATCGGTGCGACTGACAAGCCTGAGAAACGGACCCGCGGGAAATTGAACGGCGCCGCGCGCACGCCTCGGCAACGCCAAGCCGGATTCACGCTAATCGAACTGCTCGTGGCCACGACCTTACTGGCGCTTCTAATGACCGTGTTGTTCGGCGGCTTGCGCACCGGCACGCGGGTCTGGGAGGCCAATGATGAACGAAGCGATCACGTCGCGCGCGTTCAAATGGCCCACCAGTTCGTGCGCGCACGCCTCGAGTCGCAATACACGCTGAGGGCGCAGAATCGTGCGGGCGAACAGCCGGCCACCGCTTTTGACGGCACATCTACGTCGGTTCTCTTCGCCGGCCTATTACCGGACCATTTCGACCTTGGGGGCTTCGTGTCGATCCGCGTTGGTTTGTTCGAAGATGAAAACGGCCAACACCTGGCCGTAGAATGGCATTCGTACGATCCCGACAGCGCGCCACCGGATACAGTCCCTGAGACGCAGCGCGTCCGCCTCATCGAACGCGTGGATTCGATCGAACTTGCGTATTTTCCTGGTGCGGACGGTGAGACGTCGGCCGCTTGGCAGGAGGACTGGCGCGACGCGGCCGCGCTGCCGTCGCTGGTGCGCGTGCGGGTCGTCTTTCCAGACGGTGACCGGCGTTACTGGCCGGACCTTGTCGTCCGATTGCCGGCCAATGCGTCGCCGCGCGACAGTCGCCAACCGGACCGGCCGTCGGCCGATGACGACGAGGTCGCGGAAAACGAGGACGACAATGATTAGGCGGTGCGCCAATAAGGCTCGTCCGCCAAATTGTAACACGAATCCCTTATATCGAGGCGCGCGGTCGGCTCAAGGATGAGCACGGCAGGACTTGTGATGGGTCTGGAGGCGCAGCGCGTTGGCGAAGCTGCTTGGCCAAATTCACGGCTTTTTTTCGTGGTGGTTTCGGGAACTCGGCGGTCTCGTTCCGCGTGGACTTCGCGCTGCTTTGCGTGGCCGTCGTGGCGAGGCGATCTTCTCGCTCAGTGACGATACGCTTCGTTTGAGCCGGCGGCGCGACGGCAAAGAGCGCTTGTTGGGAGAGATCGATCTCACCCGACACGGTGGCGCGTCTGTGCTGCGCATCGCAAAGCAAAAGTTCGGCCGCAACGTCTTCTCCCAATGCGTCAAAGTTCTGCGTTTGGCGCGGGATAAATCCTTGCGCCAATCGATCGATCTGCCGCTCGCCACAGAGGAGAATCTGCGCGAGGTCCTGGCGTTTGAAATGGACCGTCGCACGCCGTTCAAGGCTACCGACGTTTACTACGATCAGCAGGTCAAGTCTCGGAACAAAAAGACGGGACGGATCAGCGTCGACCTTGCCGTTGCACCGCGTCGCATTGTCGACGACGCCGTCGCGCGCGCCCTGCAGTGGGGTTTGACGCTGGATCGTGTGGAAGCCGCCGGCGACGAAGACCGCGATCCCGGTCGTCTGAACCTAATGCCAATGCGACCGCGCAAGGGCGGCCGCACCGCGCGGGCGCTCCAACTTGCCCTTGCCACGACATTGGTCGGACTGACCGCCGCCGCGCTTCTCATCCCATTGTTTGATAGCCGGCGCACAGCAGAGCGATTGCAACAGGACCTTGCCGCGGCGCGCACATCGGCCCAATCGGTCGAAACGCTGCGCGCGGAATTGGACGCGTTCGTTAAGAACACCGACCAGATTGTCGGACGGCGGATCGATACACCGCTAACCATCCAGGTGATCGACGAATTGAGCCGCATATTGCCTGACACCAGCTGGGTGTTCCAATTGCGTCTCGCGCGCGACGAAGTTCAACTTCACGGCTATTCAGAGACCGCGGCGGATTTGTTGGAACTGTTCGAGTCGTCGGACCTATTGACGGACGCCGGGTTTAAGTCGCCCGTCACGCGGGACGCGCGTGTCGATAAGGAACGGTTTCATTTGTCAGCCACGGTCCGGAGTGCGACGGGACTATGAACGGTCCCTCCGGCATTCGCGGTAAAGCGCTGGCCTTGGCCCTGCTCATCGCCGTTTTCGTGGCCGGCTATGGTCTGGTGATCGAGCCATTGATGTCAGAATATGTCCGTCTCCAGCGGTCGATCGACCAATCGCGGCATTTGCTGGCGAAATATCGCGCACTCGAAGCGACGCGGGAGGGACTAGAGAGCGACCTCGCGACACTTCGTGCTCGGAAAACCCGTGAAACGGAATATTTGACGGCCGCAACCGCGTCATTGGCCGGCGCCGAAATCCAAAACCGTCTCAAGGATGTGTTGGAAGATGTCGGCGCCGAACCGCGTAGCGTTCAAACGTTGCAAGATGGGAACGACGAATCCGGCGGCCGGGTCCGCGTTCGTGTTCAATTCACGGTGCGCTCCGAATCCTTGAATCAAGTGCTTTATCTGCTTGAAACGGAAGCCCCGCTGCTGTTTGTCGACAATATCGATATTCGCCGAAAGCAAGACCGCCGTCGGCAACAACGCGACGATCGAGTGGCATCGCTGATGACGCGCGACGTCCTGGATGTGCGCATGGACCTCCACGGTTTCATGCGCGCGCCGTCGTCATGAGCGGGGCATTGCAGTGAGTTCGCGCACGGCTGGCTCGGGCACGCTCTTGATGATGCTCATGTGCCTATTCTTGAGCGGCATCATTTATCTGCAACTGAACGCCGGGAAGAACGCGATAGTCGACGCTGGGCATTTCGAGACATCTGCGCGTGAAGTCCGATCCCTTCCGTCCGCAATCGCTTACGATCCGCCGGAATATGCGTTGTTTCGGCAAGCCAATGAGCGACCTCTCTTTTCTCCGGACCGGCGCCCGTCCGCCGTGCCACCGTCAAACGTTGTCACGACCGCACCGACCACGCCAAAACTTGGTTTCGAACTGGTTGGCGTACTCATTTCCGATAAAGAACGCCTCGCACTTATCAAGCAAGAGGGTGTTGCGGAGCTCCGACGCATCGGCATGGGCCTGAGCCTAAATGGCTGGCAAGTGGAGGCCATTGAAACTGATTACGTCATCCTTCGAGACGGGGCGGAAGTTCGAAAGGTGAGTTTGCGCGAGGATCGCCCATCGCTCCAGAACATGCGAACGGATCGTCGGCGTGATCCGGATGACGACGAGATTTTCGAAGAGGAAGACGACGAAGACGGCGTTTTTCTGGAGCCAACCAGTGATCGGTACGATCGCCTCGGCTATCCACGCGAATCCGACGCGGTCGCCCGCGCGCCGCGAAACTAGCCATTAACACCAAGCGGTTTTTTGGCCGCTGTAATACCGTCGTAACCGTTGCTTGATTGATAGGGGCCCGGCCTCACCGCCGCGCTTCCTACTCGGATTACCTCCGAAATTCGGCGCGGCTTCACCTTCAGGAGCAGTGCGATTTTCCAGAAGCGGACCTGTGTGCGGATGGCGCGCGATGCGGCCGGCCTGCGTCTGGCCGCAACGGCGTTCTTGTTGTTGCCGGGCTGCGCCGAACTGATGGAACCGCGCCAGCTCGAGGCCGAACAAGCCGCGGCAACGGTCGCGCGGCCGGCCTCTTCGGGTGTCGGCGCGGGCGCGGAAACTCAGCTTGACGCTGAAAGCGGTGAATCAAGCGATGCTGCACCGTCGCGCCAAGCCCCGCAGGCGGAGATTCAACGCGGCACGGGCACGTTCCTCGGTCGTCCCGCCTCGATCCTTGGCGCCAGTCCAGGCAGTCGCGGCGGTGACATCACGCTCAACTTCGTGAACGCCGATGTGCGCGAGGTCGTCCGGTCGGTGCTCGGCGACATGCTCGGACAGAACTACATTCTCGACCCGCGGGTGCAAGGCACCGTGACCGTCGCGACGAGCCGGCCGCTACCGGACGGCGCGCTGCTGCCCATGCTGGAGCAGGTCCTGCAATTGAACGGTTTCGCGGTCGTGCGCAAGCAAGACGCGTATGTTGTATTGCCGATGCAGGACGCGATCAACGCGGCGGGCGTGTCCGGTTCGTTCCTGCCGGGCGGCGGCGTGACGCGCGGTTACGCGATCAGCATCGAGGCGCTCGACCATATTGGTGCGGCTGAGATGGCGGAGATTCTGGAGCCGCTCGCGCCTCCCGGTGGCGTCCTGCGTATCGATGAGGACCGCAACATCGTGATCATTGCCGGTACGCAAGAGGAGCTCAAAGCGCTCGGCGAACTCATCACTATTT
>JANQOH010000132.1 GCA_028289725.1 Alphaproteobacteria bacterium | reverse complement strand
CCGCCGGGCCGACCGGAACCTTTGCTGCCTGGATGAAGCGCCGTGGACAACTCGGTGGACAACACAAAGTCCCGCGTGTGATCAATGATCAAACGCTGTTCGCCGATCTCAAGATGTTCACTGGCGCGGAGGGAACGGAGGATAGGGGAATTTGACGTGACCACCCAACTGAGCATCTCGATGGTGCATCTATGCGACCATCCCGAACTCCTTTCGGGATTGGATGCATGGTTCGTTCACGAATGGGCGCCGTGGTACGGCCCCGATGGCGACGGCGATGCAAAAGCGGATCTCGCCGCCTTTCGGACGCGTGACGCTTTGCCAATTTGCCTTGTCGCACTTGATGCCCGCCAGAACGTCGTCGGGACCGCAGCGCTGAAAGCGGACTCTGTAGGCTCTGAGCTCGGTGTCGGACCCTGGCTCGCAGCGGTGCTGGTGGCCGACGATCATCGAGAACAAGGGATCGGCACCGCGCTGGTCGGCGCGATCGAGCGGGAGGCCGAACGCCTGGGATTCGACACGATCTATACCTCAACCGACACAGCCGGCCGGATTATGGAACGTCGTGGTTGGACACCGATCGCCGAGACACAATCCTTGACCGGGCCCCTCGTCGTTTATCGCTGGGACGCGAAGACCGAGTGACACCGGGCATGCGCCGTGCGCGCAGCAAAAGCTCTTGCGCCTGAAACGTGCAACGCGGAATGATCGCGCGCAAAATTTCATAACTGCGGTCGCCGGCTCGCGGCGCCATCGAGGGAGATATCACCATGCCGCCACGCCAACGCCTCGCCGTAACCTTACCGGCGGGCCCGAAACTTGAGGACAACATCGCGCGAGTTCAGTGGGCCACCGCCAACGGCTATGACGATGCCTGGTTCGCCGACGGCGGCGCGCCGGATTCGCTCACGCTCGCGGCCGGGCTCACACCGCATTTCGGGAACCTGCGCGTCGGCGTGGCGGTAACGCCCGTGTTCACGCGGACACCCGCCGTGCTCGCCGCCACCGCCAATGCGCTCGGGCAACTGATACCCGGGCGGTTTGTGCTTGGTCTTGGTGCCTCGAGCCAAACCATGATGGACGGCTGGCACGGCGTGCCCATGGAGAAGCCGCTGACGCGGGTCAAGGAAACCGCGATCATGGTGCGCTCGATGTTGGCGGGCGAGAAATCCAACTTCGATTTGACGACGCTCCGCAGCAAAGGTTACCGGCAACCACCGCTCGCCGAACCGGTGCCGGTTTATTTGGCGGCCTTGCGTTCGAAAATGATCGAGATGGCCGCCGAAGTCGGCGACGGCGTGGTGTTCAATTTGTGGCCCAAGCGGGCGCTGCCGAAGATGATTGAGCATGTTGCGATCGGCGCCCAAAAGGCCGGAAAAGATCCGGCATCGGTCGAAGTCGTCAATCGCTACATGGTGCTCGTGACCAACGACAAGGCGGCCGGGCTTGCACGGTTCAAAGCCATGATGGCGCCCTATTATGCGACCCCGGTTTACAACGCCTTCCTGGCATGGGCGGGATACGAAGACGTCGCGAAGACGATCGCCGACGGCTGGGCCGAACGCGACCGTGGCAAAACGACCGGCGCGATTTCGGATGATTTGGCCAACGACATCGCCGTGATCGGAACGGCGGACGAATGTCGCGATCGCATTCGGTGGGCCGCAGAAACCGGCATTCACACGCACATCGTCGCGCCACTGAGCGACGACCCGGCCGAAATCCAGCGCACCTTCGAAGCCTTTAAGCCAGACCAACTCGGTCTTTGATCGCGGGACGCGGTCCGCGGATACTCAGCACGGGCGTTGCCTGGGGCGCGCGGGCCTGCATATCTATAGGGATCTCAAATTAGGCGCTGGCGTTCGGCACAATCGCCGCCGCCTGCATTTCCCATGGAAGCAGCGATTCAAACCGACTTGCAATCCGAAATCGAAGCGCAGCGGCGCTGGCGCTTACTCGAAAAATTTTCGGGTGCGAAACGTTTCGACCGTTTGGTGGAGAACGAATTTCGCGATCCCGAGGAGCAGCAAGCCCGGACGGATGCGGCACTCCAATCCGTAATTCAATTCGCTGCAACCGAGGTTCCCTATTACCGCGATTTGATGGCGGCGACGGGACTTCGTGCGGACGATATCCGGACTGTTGCGGACCTGCCCCGCCTCCCGCTGCTCGACAAAGTGACGGTGCGACACAACACCCAGGCGCTCCAACCCGGCAAATTACCGCTGACCGAACGGCTGCACGGTGTCATGACTTCGTCCGGCAGCACCGGCGCGCCGACGCGTATCCCACACACGCGCCGCAGCGTTCGCATGTTCAGCGTCCTCGCCCAGCGGTCCTATCGCTGGTTTCGGCTCGATCCGATGGGCACGTTCGCGTATATCCGGCTCGCCGACCAGTTGCCCCGTCGCCCCGGCCGCAGATACAATCGCGACGGCGCGACCCTGCGGCTGGACCGGTGGCGCCACGCCGGTGAATTCTTCGAGACGGGTCGTTGGATCGGTTTCAACGTCACCAATCCGGTCGCCGCGCAGATCGATTGGCTCGCCAACGAACAGCCGCGCTATCTCGCCACATATTCCGAAACCTTGGAACATATCTGCTTGGCGTCTGGTGACGTGACACCGGCTGAGAGCATCGCGGCGACCATGGCGATCTCCGAGCAATTGACGCCCGCGATGCGTCGCCGCGTTGAACAGACATTCGGGGGTCCGGTGTTTCGGCCCTATGGGTTGAACGAGATCGGCGCCGTGGCGACCCGCTGCGCGGCCGGCCGCTATCATGTCCATACCGAGCACTGCCTGGTTGAAGTCGCTGACGAAGACGGCCAGCCGGCGCGGCCAGGTACACGCGGCAGAATTCTGGTCACCGCGCTCAACAACCCGGCGATGCCGCTCATCCGCTATGACACCGACGATTTGGCCGAAGCGGTGGACGGCCCATGCCCGTGCGGTCGAACGCTGCCGGCGTTCGGCGACATTCAGGGTCGGTATAGCCGGATCGCTTTTTTGCCGGAGGGCACGCTCACCATGGTGGGCGCGGTGCGATCGGCGCTTGAGCATATGCCGCGCGCGCTGGCCCGGCCGTTGCGCAAGTTTCAATTGCACCAAGACCAAGCAAACCACTTTGTGCTGCGCCTCGCGGTTGCGTCCCCGTTGGATGCCGATTTCGCACGACGTATTCTTACCGCTTGGCGCGAGGCGGGAGCGGATCGCGACTGGCCACTCGAAATCGTCGAGGTTGATGACATCCCCTTGGGACCGGGCGGAAAGTTTCAGGACTTCACCTCGGATCATATGCCTAAGGCCGACGAAGCGGAGCCGGCCACGCCGGCACGGGTTTCGCCATAGGCTGATTGCGCTGGATCCGCGTTATTCATGAGCAGCACACAAACGCCAGAAGCGCATGCCGAAATGACGCCCGGCAAAACGCTGAGTGTCATTATTCCGGCCAGGAACGCGGCCAAGACCTTGCCACGCTTGCTCGACACTTTGCTCCGATTGGACATGCCAACGGGTTGGCAGAAAGAAATCATTGCGAGCTACACGGACTCGAACGACGAGACGCTCGCGGTCTTGGAAGCCCGGCCGATCACGGTCGTTCGCTGTACAACAATTGGACCGAGTGCAGCGCGCAACATGGGCGTGCAAGCCGCGTCCGGCGATCTGCTGTACTTTATCGACGCCGACGCCTGTCCGGTCGGTGATGACTTTCTTGTTCGGCTTGTTCAAACCGCGATCAAGCTCGCCAAGCGCAAGAGGCTTGGCGGATTTGGCGGGCCCATCCTGCTTGAGCCTTCGCAAAGCCATAATCCGATCGCTCAAGGCGACCATTTCGCTTGCTGGTTCAATTGGAGTAAGGCGCGGCGCACACAACGAACATCTTTGTTTCAGCCGACCGTCAGTTTGGCCATGCCGCGCAAAGTCTTTCAATCACTAGGCGGGTTCGATCCCGCCATCCGCGTACTGGAAGATTTTGATTTGCAGCAAAAAGCCTTGCGCGCCGGTTTGCATTTCTACTTCGTGCAAGACATCGCGGTCACCCACCATGCGCGGAGCAGTTTGCTCAAATCCCTGCGGCACAGCTGGTATTGGGGCATACCGTACCGATCGGCGTTTTTTGAGAAAGTACGCGACCCCAATCTCAAAACCTCGGTGAACTCGAACTGGTTCTGGCTGAACCTGCCTTTCATATTCGGGCGGCGGATGAAACTGGTCACGCGGTCCGCCTGGCGGACGTCAAAGGGCGCCACGATTTGGGCCTTTCCCTTCGTCGCGTGCACCGTTTTGGCTTGGTCTCTCGCGACTGTCACCGGCAAAGGTCAACCGCCACCGGAGACGTCCCACGCGGCTTGACCTGATGAGAAAATTGGATCGCTGTCGAAACGAGGTGCCATTCCTTCGTCCGAAAACGTGCTCCCGGGACCCTTCGACACCAGATAGAGAGTATTGGATTAAGTCCATTTTTGGATGGCGCATGCCATGACGGTATCGACTTCAAAGCCCCTAACGCCTTGGTCAAGACACGCGCGTCAATGGGCGCATGTCGGCAGTCCACTACGACCGGGCTCGGAAGACGGCGAGATTTTTTGGGACCTTGTTGCCGACGACGCGAAGTCGGCGGCGGCTCCGCGCGCCGTGGTGCTGGGCGTGACGCCAGAATTGGCCCTCTTGCCCTGGCCGGGCGGCGGACAACTCACGGCCGTCGATCAAAGTCAGGATATGATCGATCGCGTCTGGCCGGCCGACCAACTACCGTGTTCGGGTCGCGCGATCTGCGCCAGCTGGAAAGATATGCCGCTCGACGATGCGTCGGTTGACGTGGCGCTTGGCGACGGATCGATGTCGGTGCTGCCCAGCGGGCGCGACTACCACGCCGTGATCAAGGAGTTTCATCGTGTGATCAAACCGGGCGGCCAACTAATCTTACGCTGCTTCGTCCACCCCGACGAAAAAGAGCCGGTCGACAATGTATTTGCGGCGCTTGACCGGGGCGAAATCGGCTCCATGCACGCCTTGAAATGGCGCATCGCGATGGCGCTGCAAAAATCGCTCGACACCGGCGTGGTGGTCTCCGACATTCGCGATCACTTCATGAAACATGTCACAAATCGAAAGGCGGCGGCCAAGAAGCTCGGTTGGCCGATCGAAGCGATCGACACGATCGACGCCTATGAGAACTCACCCGTGTCGTACACCTTTCCGACCATGGCCGAAATCGCAGCGGCATTCACCGGAAAGTTCAAAGCGGCGCGGATCGTTCATCCAACTTATGAGTTGGGCGAACGTTGTCCGGTGATCGGATTCAAATGCCTGCCATGAGTTTTCTCAGCGATGTGCCGTCGACTTGGGAAGTACTGCCCGACGCGTTCGTTCGCGGCATATCGTTGGTGACAATTCCGAACAGCGGCATCGCACCGCTTTTGCAGTTGTGTGAGGCGCTACACTCAACACAGTTTGAAGAGCCGGAGGTCATCCGCCTCCGGCAAATGGCGCAAGCCCGCTACATGCTTCAGTTCGCGGCGAGCCAATCACCACATTATCGTAAGACCTTGGCGGGCCTCGATATCGATACCGCGTGTGCTTCGCCTGAAGCATGGCGCACGATCCCAATCCTCACCCGCAGCGACCTGCAGCGCGCCGATCCGCCCATTTTTCCCGAGTACATGCCGATCGGGCACCAAGTTGCCAGCGAGGTCCAAACTTCCGGCTCGACAGGTCAACCGGTGCGCGTGCGGAAAAGCGCGTTTTCACGCCTGTTTTTTCGCGCTTTGGCGATCCGCGAACAGGCTTGGCATCAACGTGACATCACGAAAAAGCTCGCCTCAATCCGCGCCAATGTGAAAAAGGAGTCGCGCGAAAACTGGAGCAGCGCGGTTTCACACATCTTCCGTACCGGCGCCTATGACTGTTTGCCTTTCGTGGACATCACGGAGCAACTCGCCTGGTTGGCCAAGGTCCAGCCGCATTACTTGCTGACCTACCCTTCGAACTTGCTCGCTTTGCTGAACGCAGCGGCGGAAAAGTCACTGCGCTTGGAAAACCTGATTGAGGTCCGCAGCATCGGCGAAACACTTTCAACCGACCTGCGCGAACGCTGTGAAGATCAATGGTCCGTTAAAGTCAGCGATCTCTACAGTTCTGAAGAAGTCGGGAACATCGCCTGCCAATGCCCGGAAAACGGCCGGTATCATTTGATGGAAGAGAATTTGGTCGTTGAAGTATTGCGCGACGATGGGACGCCGTGCGCGCCCGGCGAAATCGGGCGTATCGTGGTGACCGATTTGCACAATTTCGCGACACCGCTCATTCGCTATGACATCCGTGACTACGCGGAAGTCGGCGAGCCGTGCACTTGCGGGCGCGGATTGGCGACGCTCAATCGCATATTAGGGCGGCACCGCAACATGCTGCGTACCCCGGAAGGCGAAGTGCGCTGGCCGCTGACCGGTTTTCATAACTTCGATGAGGTCACACCGGTCCGCCAATATCAATTCGTTCAGTCGGAGCGGGATTTGGTGGAGGCGACACTGATCGTCGATGAACCTTTGACACCGGATCAACGCGCGGCATTGGAAGGGATCATTCGCAAAGCCCTCCAATGGGATCATCGGCTGACCGTGTCAGACCAATGCACGCCACTTGCTGTCGGCGTGAACGGCAAGTTCGAGGATTTCGTATCGCACGTTTGAGCGCGAACGGGCCGGTCCTCAGCCGTCGGGATTGAAATAGTCTTGCGTGCCGCGGGCATCGACCGCCTCGGCGATCCGTTCCAACGCGTGGACATAGGCCGCGGTGCGCATGTCGATGTCTTTTTTCTTTCGCATGGCCCAAATCCGCTCGGCTTCCGGCGCAATGGTCTGTTTGAGCCGGCGGTGCACTTCATCCGCGTCCCAGTAGAAACCGGATTTGTTCTGCACCCACTCAAAATAGGACACGGTCACGCCGCCTGAATTGGCGAGAATGTCCGGTATGACGGTTTTTCCCGCTTTTGCCAGGATCGGGTCGGCCTCGGGCATGGTCGGACCATTGGCGAGTTCGACGATAACCGGCGCCTGAATCTTTTCCGCGTTGGACGCGGTGATCTGGTTTTCGAGCGCGGCGGGCACCAGCACATCGCATTCGGCCTCCAAGAGTTCGGCGTTGGTCAGGTCTTTGGTTGCCCCGTTGCCTTTTGCGCCGGCCAAGGCGCCAGACTTGCGTTTGTGCGCCATGGCTGCGTGCGGATCGATGCCGTCCGGGTCGTAGATCGCCGAGCGCGAATCCGACAAGCCGACCACTTTGTATCCATCATCATGGAGCAAACGAGCGCAGTGAAACGACGCATTGCCGAAACCCTGCAGAACCACGCGCGATTTTTCGGGTGCGACGCCAAGTTCCTTCTCGAGATGGCGAAGGACGTAATAGCCGCCGCGCCCGGTCGCGTCATCCCGGCCCTGCGACCCACCGAGCGCGATCGGCTTGCCGGTAATTACGGCGGGCGTCGGCGCGTCGGCCATCTTGCTATATTCGTCCGCCATCCACGCCATGACGATGCCGTTGGTGTACATGTCCGGCGCGGGCACGTCGCGTTCCGGCCCGATGAAGCGCGCGAACGCCTGGACATAGGCGCGGCTTAACCGTTCCAATTCGGTGCGGGACAGGTGCTTCACGTCCACCGCCACGCCGCCTTTGCCGCCGCCGTACGGCAAATTTGCGACGGCGCATTTGAAGGTCATCCAAAACGCCAGGGTCATCACTTCATCAATATTGACGTTCGGATGAAACCGGATGCCGCCCTTGGTCGGACCGCGCGTGTCGTCATAGCGGCAGCGCCAAGCCTTGAACGAACGGGTGGACCCGTCGTCCATGCGAACCGGCAGGGTCGCCGCCAAGGTTTCCTTGGGATAGCGCAGCTGCTCCATCACATCGTCATGGATGTCGAGATGCTCGGCGGCGCGATCCAGCCGCTGGCGTGCTTCATCGAAAAGATCGGTCATGTTGAGGCTCCCGTCACGCGGCATCGCGTTCACCCTGCCGACCTGCGGGCCTTGATCTTTTTGTAGATCACCGGCAACAGCGACAAGACCGCGAGACCAACCAACGCCGTGATCACTTCAGGCGTCACCGCGGCGCTCGGGCTAAACTCTTGGTTCGAGTCAAAAATGCTGCCAAGACCCGCGCCGACCGAGGCGAACACGAACGCGCCCGGGATAATACCAATGAACGTCGCGATCGCGTAAATCCGCAACGGCACGCCAAGAAACGCCGGCACGATATTGACCACGAAAAACGGAAACAACGGAACCAAGCGAAGAACCAACAGATAACTAAGCGCGTTCTCCTGAAAACCCGCTTCCATGCGTCGCAGGGCCGGCCCAGCCTTGGCGCGCAAGGCATCGCCGAGTGCGGTTTTGGCGATCAGGAAAATCGCGATCGCCCCGGCGGTGGCGCCGATGACGATGTAGGCGGTGCCCGCGACCGTTCCGAACAGGAAGCCGCCCGCAATCGACATCACCGCGCCGCCTGGCAGCGACAAGGCGGTACTCACCGCATAGATCGCGATGAATAGGAGCGCCGCGATCAAACCTTGCTGCGCGACGAAATCGGTCAGCGCCGCGCGGTTATCGCGCAAGGCGTCAAACGTGACATATTGGTCGAGCCCGGCCGCGAAAAACGCCGCGATCGCGGCCACGATTGCCAACAGTGGCAGAAGGCGCTTTACCGAGAAACGCGGCGCGGCGGTCGGCGATGTGGGGATAGCCGGTTCGCAGTTGAGATCGCTCATCGGTCCGTTCCTTTTATCGTTGATGCGGCTTAGGGCAGGCGCTGAAGCGCCGCGACCAGGCCGCGTGTGCGTGGGCTGAACAAAGCATCGGTGTAGTAGGTGCCGGCGACCCGCTTGGAGACCTCGCTCAAAGTCGGGTACGGCGCGATGACATTGGCCATGGCGCCGATTTTGAGGCCCTGATCGACCGCTAGGGTCCACGCCAAAATCATTTCACCGGCGCGGGGTCCAACGATGG
Organism: Alphaproteobacteria bacterium; assembly: GCA_028289725.1. Classification (GTDB taxonomy): domain Bacteria; phylum Pseudomonadota; class Alphaproteobacteria; order UBA7887; family UBA7887; genus JAKZSU01. The sequence goes on along the minus strand of JANQOH010000132.1, from coordinate 10,716 downwards.
TCGCGCCAAGCACGCGCCCGCGGGATCCGACAACCACTTTGATCAAACCGTCGGTCTCGCGTTCGGCCTGGGCACGGTCGTTATCGGCGAACGACCAATTCAGCACACGAAACTTATCTTGGCTCTTCTGCGCGTCGGCGATGGTCATGCCGACGTGAGCGAGTTCGGGATCGGTGTAGGTAACCCAAGGCACGGCGTGGTATTTCGCGCGCGCTGGTAGGCGGAACAACGCGTTCCGGATCACGATGCCGGCGTGATAGCTCGCCATGTGGGTGAATTGATAACCGCCGGCCACATCGCCGATGGCAAAGACCTTGCGATTGCTGGTCCGCAAACGCGCGTCCACATCGATGCCGCGCGGCGTGTAGCGAATGCCGGCTTCTTCCAATCCTAATCCATTAACGTTGGCGCGGCGTCCGGCTGACACCAGGAGATGGGACCCATTGATCCGCCGCTCGTCGCCCTCGACACCGATCAACACGGCGACACCGTTGCCGTTTTGGCCGGCGGCCTTGACCTGCACGCCCTCAATGACGTCGACGCCATCGCTGATGAGACTCTTACGGACCACCGCCGCGGCTTCGGGATCGTCCTTGGGCAGGATGCGACGGCTCTGCAGCAATGTTACGTTCGCGCCGAGGCGACGATGCGCTTGGGCCAATTCACAGCCAATCGGACCACCGCCGACGACGATCAGATGGTCCGGCCGCTCACGCAAATCGAACACTGTTTCGTTCGTCAGATAAGAGACGCGCGCGATGCCCGGAATGTCGGGCACCGCCGGCGACGAGCCCGTCGCGATGACATAGCGGCGGGCGCGTATGCGATGGTTTCCGGCTTCGACTTCGTCCGGGCCTACGAACCGCGCGGCCGCCTGAATAACTTGGACGCCCAGCGACTCGAACCGCTCGACGGAGTCGTGCGGCGCGATCGCACCGATTACGCCGTGAACATGATCGGCCACCTCGCCAAACCGCACTTCGGGCTCGTGCCCATTGATGCCGTAGCGACCGCTGGTCCGCGTGATATGGGCCGCGTGCCCCGCGGCGATCAGCGCCTTTGAGGGCACGCAACCATAATTCAGACAATCGCCGCCCATCTTGGCTTTCTCGACCAGCACGGTTTTCGCGCCCATCTGAGCGGCGCCGGCGGCGACGCTGAGACCACCGGATCCAGCTCCGATAACACACAGATCAGCTTTGATTGTCTGGCTCATTGATTAGCCCTCCACGATCAGCCGGTAATCGAGCGTCGGGTTGAGTGGGCAGGAGTACAAATATTCGCCCTCATCCAATTCAATCTCGTAGTCCTTCGTCGTGCCTGCGACCAAGCCACCGCCGGATACGCTCGGCAAGCTCACGCGGCCAACAACACCAGCGCCGCGCAGCCAGAAGCCCAGCTCGTAGGGCACGTCTTGGTTGGTCACGCGAAATACGTAGCTACCCGGTTTAAGTCTAATCACGTCGGCGTCAGCCGCGCGTTGATCACCACTTTCCGCATTGATCGCCTCACAATCTTGTGCGCTTGCGGTCTCGAACATGTGATCGACGCCGTTCTCGGACTCGACGAACTGGCAGGCGACCTGTGTCAGCTCGATGACGGTCGCCTCTTCGGTGGCGCCGAAGGCGCTCGCCGCGAACAGGCAACCGCTGGCAATCGCGCCGAGGTACAGGGATTTGAGGGGCGTGGACATAAGTGGAACTCCTTGGTCAATCTAAGTCACGGCACCGTGAAACCGCCTCGCGGTGACACGGCCCATGGGTTGATTGACAGAATGGCAATCCGGTTCCCGGGTTTGAAATATCAATAGGCTTCCGTTTTGATAGCCGCCGGCTATGGTGCCGAAAACACTGGGGCTGACCCTTGGAAATGCATCAGATCCGCTATTTTTTGGCGGTCTGCGACGAGCTTAATTTCACCCGTGCCGCGGAGCGCTGCCACGTCGCGCAACCGTCGTTGACGCGCGCCATTAAGAAGCTGGAAGAAGAACTCGGCGGCGAGCTGTTTCGGCGCGAACGGAATCTGACGCATTTGACCGATCTCGGCCGTCTAATGCGCCCGCACCTCGAACAGACCTATCAAGCAGCGGAAACGGCGAAGGAACAGGCTGAAAGTTTCGCAAGCCTCGAGAAAGCGCCGCTCAATCTCGGCGTGATGTGCACAATTGGGCCCGCGCTCGTCGTTGACCTGATCGCGCAGCTCCAAGCCCGCCTGCCAAACCTGGAACTTGAGCTGCATACGGCGCGCGGTTCCGAATTGGTCGACATGATGATGGCGGGCGAGCTTGACGTGGCATTGATTGGCCTGCCCAGTTTTCCCGATCGCCTTAACGCCGAGCCCGTCTACAGCGAACGGTACGTCGTTGGCTTCCCACCCGGACATCGGTTTGAGAACATGGCCGCGGTGCCGGTTGCCGAGATTTCCGAAGAAACTTATTTGCAACGCGTGAACTGCGAATTTCCGGAATTCTACGCCGCGCTCGGAACACGAAGCGAATCCGCGACGTTTAAAGTCCGTTATGCCAGCGAACGCGAAGAATGGATTCAGGCCATGATCCTGTCCGGACTCGGCTGTTCGTTCATGCCGGAATATTTGCCCCTATTCCCCGGCCTGAGAACGCGTGTCTTGATTGAACCGGAAGTCACACGCCAAGTCAGTTTGGTTACGGTCGCGGGCCGGCGTTTTTCTCCCGCGGTTTCGACATTTGTTAACCTTGCCAGATCCTATAATTGGCGCGCACAGGCATAACAATGAACGTAGAAGTAGCATCCTATATGCGCCTAACTGACTTTAAGGTTCTCTCATTCGATTGCTACGGCACATTAATCGATTGGGAGACAGGACTCCTTGACGCGCTGAAGCCGTGGCGCGATCGAACCCGGATCGATGTCGGCACCGAAGATTTGCTCGGCGCCTTCGCACGGCATGAAACGGCGCAAGAATCCGAAACGCCGGCCCTGGCCTATCCCGGCATTCTGGCCCGCGTCCTGAAGCGGATCGGCGATGAATTCGGTGCCCCTGCGACGGACGAGGAAGCCGCGGCCTTTGGCGCGTCCGTGCCGGACTGGCCCGCCTTTGCCGACAGCGCCGACGCCCTGGCATATCTGCACGAGTTCTATCAGCTCGTCATCTTGTCCAATGTGGACCGCAAGAGCTTCGCCGCGTCCGAGGCCAAACTGAAGATAACGTTCGACGCCGTGTTCACGGCGCAAGATATCGGCTCCTACAAACCGGACGTGCGGAATTTCGACTTTTTGATCACTTCGATCGCCGAACGCGGTTTCGATAAGGGCGACATGCTGCACGTCGCGCAGAGCCTTTATCACGATCATGGCCCGGCCCATTCGCGTGGATTAACCACGGCTTGGATCGACCGCCGGGGTGACCAGGCTGGCGGCGGCGCGACCAGCGCGCCCCCGCCCGACGTTCGCTTCGATTTCCGGTTCACCAGCCTTGGCGACTTGGCCGCGGCGCACCGCGCGGAACTCCACGGCTAGCCATTTCACGCGCATGTCTTTGCGCATGCGGAATATTCCCACTCGACGCGGCACGTGATAGGTTCCGCGGAAATATCCCCTGATCATTTTCGCGCCGTACCAGGAGGTCTCATGCCGGCCGACTTCAGCCCGCAATTCCAGCCCGCCACCAAGCCGGCCAAGCCATTTTCGATGCTCACCGAAGCCGGCAAACTACGGCGCGACGCCAAGCCCGACTTGAGCGAAGCCGAGATTCTCGATGCCTTGCGCCTGATGAAGGTCGGCCGGGCTTTCGATGAAAAATGCCTCAACCTGCAGCGCCAGGGCCGGCTCGGCACCTTCGCGCCGATTTTCGGCCAGGAAGCGACGTTGGTCGGCACGGCGATGGCCATGGATCCGAAGCGCGACTGGGCAGTGCCGCAATATCGCGAGTTTCCGGTCCAGCTTCGGCAAGGCCTTTCGATGAAGTCGATCATTCTGTACCGGCGCGGCCACCCTGATGGCGGCATCATCCCGGACGGCGTGAACGTGATGGCGACCCAAGTGTCGCTCGCCGCTCAAATTCCGCACGCGGTCGGACTCGCCTGGGGCCTCAAGCTCAAGGAGCAAGATGGCGTGGCGGTGGTCTTCTTCGGTGACGGCGCGTCCTCCGAAGGCGACTTTCACGAATCGTGCAACTTGGCCGGCGTCGTCGACGCACCGGTCATTTTTTTATTGCAGAACAACCAGTGGGCAATTTCAACGCCACGGTCAATTCAAACCGGCGGCGCCGATTTCGCGTCGCGCGCGCCAGCCTATGGCTTCCCCGGCGTGTCGGTCGATGGCAATGACGTGTTCGCCGTCCACAAAGTGGTGAAGGATGCTGTCGCGCGCGGCCGGCGCGGCGAAGGCGCGACCCTGATCGAAGCCGTGACCTATCGAATGAGCATGCACACCACGGCGGACGACCCGACCCGATATGTCGATCCCCGAGACCTGGAAGTGTGGGGAAAACGCGATCCGATCATGCGCGTCGAAAAGTACCTTTCGTCTCAGGGCAAATGGTCGGACGAATTGGCGGCGACTTGGGATCAGGAAATTCAGGACGAAATTGAAGCCGCGTTTGCCGAGGCCGACGCCCACGCGCCACCCGATCCCACGGCCATATACGAGCATGTTTTCGCCGAGCCGACCCCGACATTGGCACGTCAACGCACCGAACATTTCGGCGCGCAATAGGCGGAAGGAGACACAACCATGCCGACGATGAACATGGTCGAGGCCATCCGCTCGACACTGAAGTCCGAGATGGAACGCGACGAGACGGTCATGCTGATGGGCGAGGATGTCGGCCATCTGGGTGGCGTGTTTCGCGTGACCGATGGTCTGCAGCAATTTTTCGGGTCGCGCCGTGTTGTCGACACGCCGCTCGCCGAAAGCGTGATCGCGGGGTCGGCCCTTGGTCTGGCGCTAACGGGCTGGCGGCCGGTGATCGAGATTCAATTTCTCGGCTTCTCGCAGCAGTGTTTCCATCAAATCAATCAGCAAATTTCGCGCACCCGCTTCCGCACCCGCGGGACACAACAAGCGCCGATCACCATTCGCTCGCCCTTCGGCGGGTGCGTTCGGACACCGGAGTTTCACAGCGACTCCATGGAACAAACCTTCGCGCAGTCATCCGGTCTCAAGGTGGTGATGCCATCCAATCCCTATGACGCGAAGGGCCTGCTCGCCGAGGCCATTCGGGATGACGATCCGGTTCTTTATTTGGAACCGTTGCGTGGCTATCGATTGGTCACAGGCGAGGTTCCGAACGAGGACTACACGATCCCCTTTGGGAAACTGAACGTGCTACGTGAAGGCACCGACATCACGCTCGTTGCCTGGAGCCAAGCGGTACCCATCGCGGAAAAAGCCGCGGAACTAGCCGAAGAGAAAGGCATCAGCGTGCATCTGGTCGATCTCCGCACGCTGGTACCGCTCGACGAAGAGGGCTTGGTCGACGCGATCGAAAAAACCGGGCGCTGCGTGGTGGTGCACGAAAGCCAGGCCACGGCCGGGTTCGGCGCGGAAGTGCTGGCCTTGATTCAGGAGCAGGCGTTTTATTCGTTGGAAGCGCCGATGCGACGGGTGACGGCGCCCGACTCACCCTACCCGATGCCGGGCGTCGAAGATCATTTCATTCCCACGGCCGAGCGCGTGGCCGCCGTGATAGACGAAACCATGGCTGACCAATGACTGATTTTACTTTCAATTTGCCGGACGTCGGCGAAGGCTTGAGCGAAGGCGAAATCGTTCACTGGCACGTCGCGCCGGGTGATGCGGTGAAAGCCGACCAGATCATGGTCGACGTTCAGACCGATAAAGCGGTCGTCGAAATTCCAGCGCCGGTCGCGGGCACCATCAAATCGATCGGCGCCAAGCCCGGCGATATTCTGCCGATCGGTCAAATGCTTGCCGTGATCGAAACCGACGGGCCGGCGCCGTCGCTCCCGTCGCACGGCGGTCATGGCGACGCCGCCGCGAAAACCGCCGAACCGGCGCCGGCACCTGTGGCCGCGCCCATTGCGCCGGACAAGCCGAAACGGGTTTTGGCGAGCCCGGCGACGCGCAAACTCGCGGTCGAGCTCGGCGTCGATCTCGCCACCGTTTCCGGGTCGGGCAATCGCGGGCAAGTCACCAAAGAAGATGTCCGCCGCGCGGCGGAAGGCGGCGGCGCCCCCGCTGTGCCGGCTGCCGCGCAGACCGCTGCCCCGACGCCTATGCCAACCGTCACGATCGCGCGACCGGCCGACGAAGACCGTGTCGAACCGCTGCGCGGCTTGCGGCGCCAAATCGCCAACACCATGGCGGCGGCGTGGCGTGAGATCCCACATATTCTGACCGCCGAGGATGTCGACGCAACCAATTTGGTCGCGGCCCGTAAAGCGCTCAATGAAGAGTTCGAGGCAGAGGGCGTCAAACTCAGCTATCTGCCGATCGTCATGAAGGCGTGTGTCGGAGCGCTCAAGCGCTATCCCAACTTCAACGCCAGTCTCGACATGGAGCGGCAGGAGATCATCTATCGGCATCGCTACAATATCGGTTTCGCGACCGCCACGCCGGATGGTCTGATCGTGCCGGTGATCCATGACGTCGACCAAAAGCCGCTGATTGATATCGCTCGCGAGATCGACGCGCTCGCCGCCGCCGCGCGGGCCCGCAAAGTGGCGGTCGAGAATCTGTCGAACGGCACTTTTACGATTTCGAACTATGGCAGCTACGGCGGCAGTTTCGGTACGCCAATCATTCGGCCGCCCGAGGTCGCGATCGCCGGCATTGGCGCGATTAAAGAGCAGGTCGTCCCCGTTGATAGCGTGCCGGCCATCCGTCCGATCCTACCGCTCGTCGTGTCCACCGATCACCGGATGAACGACGGCGAACATCTCGGTCAATTTGTCAGCACCATCGGTGGCTATTTGAAAGACCCGGTGCGTCTGTTGAGTCAGGCCTGATGGTCGTCGGTCAGCTCGAGGAAGCGGTCGACCTCGTCGTTGTCGGCGCGGGTCCCGGCGGCTACGCGGCGGCGCTGCGCGGCGCCCAACTCGGCCGCAAGGTCACCTTGGTCGATCGTGATGGCGCCGACGGCGTCGGCGGCGTCTGTTTGCGCGTCGGCTGCATTCCGTCCAAGACGCTGATTGAAAGCGCCGACATCGCGCAAAAAGTGCGCGACGCGGATAAGTTCGGCATTTCGGCCAGCCTCGACAAAGTCGATATGGGCCGGTTCCAGACGTTCAAAAAGGAAGTCGTGGACGGACTAACCGATGGCGTGCGTATGCTTTTGCGCGCGGCGAAGGTGGACATCATCGAAGGCACCTTTCGGTTCAACGGCGCGAGCAAAGGCGTCGTGACACCGAAGGAAGGGCAAGCCCGCTTCCTCAATTTCAAGGACCTGGTCATCGCGACCGGATCCCGCCCTGTCGAATTGCCGCACATTCCGTTCGACGGCGACGCGGTGATCGATTCGACCGGGGCGCTCGCACTTCAATCACTGCCCAAGACCATGGCCATTGTCGGCGCGGGCTATATCGGCCTTGAGCTCGGTATCGCCTTTGCCAAATTGGGCGTGAAAGTAACCATGGTCGAAGCCGAAAAACGCATTCTGCCGACCATGGACGCGGCGCTGAGCCGACCTGTTGCGAAGACGCTGAAGACGCTTGGCGTCGAACTGCACCTCAGTACGAAAGCCCAAGGTTATGCGGATGGCGCGCTGTCGATCAGCAATGGCGGCGGCGACAAAAAGGTTGCGGCAGAGAAGGTCATCGTCGCCGTCGGACGCAAACCGAACACGGACGATATTGGTTTGGCCGACGCCCAAATCGAAACCGACAATCACGGCCTGATCGCGGTCGCGGACGACCGCCGCATTACACCGCATATCGCGGCGATCGGCGATATCACCGCCGGCCCGGCCTTAGCGCACAAGGCGACCGCGGAAGCGATCGTTGCCGCCGAAGCCTTGTCCGGCAAGAAGACCGCGTTCCTCGCCCAAGTCATTCCCGCCGTGGTGTTTTCCGATCCCGAGATTGCGTCGGTTGGCCTGACGGACGAACAAGCCAAATCGGAAGGCATCGAACCGCATGTGGCCAACTTTCCGCTTACGGCATCGGGCCGCGCCAAGACGCTCGGCGTCCGTGACGGGCATCTTCAAATCGTCGCCGATGGCGCGGATGACCGCGTGATCGGTGTTCATGTGGTGGGGCCGCACGCTTCGGATTTGATCGGAGAAGGCGTGCTCGCGATTGAAATGGGCGCAACGGTCGAAGACATTGCGCTCACCGTTCATGCGCACCCAACCTTCGGTGAACTGTACGGTGAAGCGGCGCATCTCGCCATGGGCCAGCCGATCCACATAATGGCGCGCGGAAAGAAATAGATGCGCATACAAAAACGGAGCAACGCGAAGGTTGCCCCGTCCAAATTGGTGCGCCCGCCGATCGGGGGGTGTCGGCGCTTATTGATTTTATTTCGGAACCATACGGACGATAACGGAAAGTCGTGACAGAACCGTGAACGTTTGCTGACCGGACGACGAAAAACAGCCTCAGTGTGCGGTCGCAAACACTATAGCCACCTAATTATTCAGCAATCCCTCCAGAATGCCGATCGGATCGGGGATTGTCGGCTCCTCTTCGGCTGGGGCTGGTGCCGGCGCCGGTGCAGGCGCTGCGCCCGCGGTCTCAGGTGCCGGCGCGGGCGCTGGAGCTGGGGCCGGCGCGGGTGCTGGCGCGGCTTCCGGGCTTGGCGCCGAGGCACCCGGAAGCAGATCGTCAAGAACACCCAAAACGCCGCCGTCACTGGATCCGTCGGCCGGCGCGGCACCACCGTCACCCGTCCCAGGCAAAATGCCAGGCAGAACCTCTTCGAGCACAGAGCCGACGGCACCCCCGCCTTCTTCGAGAATTGTGCCGACAGCACCACCGCCTTCCTCGAGGATCGAGACCGGCAGATCGATGCCGAGGTCGGCCGCGTTCTCGATCACGTTCGCAGGCAGATTGGCAAGCCGCGCAGGGTCGGCCGCAATCGACTCGAACACACCGGCCATATCGACCGCGTAGTCGGGCTCATGCCAAGGGCCGGTAATCGCGACCGGAATCGGTATCCCGGCCAGCGCGTCTGTGCCGCCCTGCCCTTCCAGGCTCGCGACCAATTTGGCGGTGACATTGTAATCGATCAATCGCGGCGGCATCGGCACCACGCCATTGCCGTCTATCCGCAAGAGTGGCGCGAGCATTTTGAGGTCTTGGTTCGACACCACGCCGTCGGTGATCGTGAAGGTGCCGCCCAATTCGCTGAAATCCGTTCGCTCCGGCGCATTGTCGTCGGACCCGAAACTCCCGACATCGCGCAGCGTCTTGGCGATATTGATGCCTTCGATCGCACCGTCGGTGAACGAAATCGCGCCATCGCCGTTCAAACTGCTGACGATTTCGCGTTCGGTTACGCCGCGTGCCGTCCCCTTGGCGTTGACCATCATCGTCCCGCTTAGCCGATCGCTATCAGCAAAGGCCTTGAGCAACGGCAAAGCCTGGAGGCCGTTTGCATTGAGATCGTAATTAAGGCCAATCGCGTCACCCGAACCGTCGATCGTGGCATTGGCGGTGACCGAGCCACCGGCCAGACGGATCTCCTCAATGATCGCGTTTAGCACGCCACCTTTGAGGTTGGTTCCGAGTTTCGCTGTCTCGATCGTCAGGTCTTTGTAAAGAACGTTCTGTGCCGTGACTTTGATGTCGGCCTCAGCCGCGTAAAGCGGCGCAATATCAATCGGCAAATCGCTCCAATCGCCCGGCCCGGCCGCCGCCGTGGACGCATCCGTCTGCCCGCCGCCCACCGCGCCGCCGGTATCGGACGTGCCTTGGTTCGCCGATTGCTCAGCTTGCGGCGGCAAATAGGCATTCACATCGAGCTGATCGATGTTGAGCGCGGCTTCGATGATGGGAATGTCGCCTGACCCGTCGAAGCTGCCGGTCGCGGATGCGTTGAACGCGCCGCCTTCGATTACCGCGCTGTTGAGTGCGACTTTGTTTCCGTCGGCAGCCAGGCTCGCCGTTAGATTCAACGGTCCCGGATCAGGTTGCCCCTCCGGGAGCGGCTGTCCGGCCCATGCAGCAAGCGCGCCGACCGAACCAATCGCCAAAGATAGGTCGCCATCAAGGCCGGGCACCGGCTTTTGCTGCACGGCGCCCTTATACGCGGCCTCAATCAAGCTCGAGGCGAGCGCAACGTCGAGATTGAAGCGATCGCCGCCAAGCACTTGCGGCAGCGGATCGAGCCCGAGGGCGAGCGTCACGCGTTCGCCGTTGAATACGACATTGGCGTCGAATTTCGGCGCCGCGTCGAAACCAGGCAAATCCGCTTTCACCGCAAGCTCGGTGAGTCCCGCGGCCGCGTCCGTCGCTTCGACACCGGTGAGAGCGAAATCGACGCTCGCAGCGAGCGCTTCGACCAAGGCACGCGGGTTCGCGCCCGCACCTTTGGCGGTAAACGTGCCGGTCGCATTGCCGGAAATCGGGACCGCCGCTTGGGCGGCTTCAGCGAGCGCCGCGACCGCAACATTCTCGATCGATACCGCGGCATCGACGCCGAGTTCATTTCCGGACCCATCGACCGTCACGTCGGCGGACACGCCGCCGCCATACAGCCCCAATTGGCCCAAAGTCACTGTGTGGACGCCACTGTCCATCGACATGTTGAGATCGATCGGGCCGACTTCATAACC
>JANQOH010000017.1 GCA_028289725.1 Alphaproteobacteria bacterium | reverse complement strand
AAAACGCACTACTTCGGTAATGTCGTGATAGCCGCCGACGGCGGCGACAAAGGCGACGCGCTCCCGCGCGCGGGGCACCGTGGCGGCCAGCAAGGCCGGGCCGGCCGCGTAACTGATCGCGACCACGCCAACCGGCCGTCCGCCTGAAAGGTGCGCCTGGTCGGCAAGCCATGTCGCGGCATCTGCCACCGCATCGATATCCGTCGGCAGCACCTTAAGCGCGCGAAGGCTCGCAATGTCCGGCACCAGGACGGCGAAGCGGACCCGCGCCAAGCTGTTCGCAAACGCAACCAGGCGCGCATCGTCTTTGCCGGTTCGCGCCAAACCCGGCACCAAAACCAAGGCGGCGTCGACGCCCTCGGGCGAAACATAGAGATCACCCGTTCCGCTCGCGAAATCGATCAAACGGCGCTCCGGCGCCGGCGTATCGCGCTTGAGCTGGCTCGGCCCATCGCCCGCCGCGATGTCCGAGAGCAACGCTGCCGCCTCGCGAGCGCGGTCCGAGCACCCCGTTACGATCAAGCAAAAAACGAGCAAGACCGCGTAACGTGCCCCTTCAATCACAAAATTGTCTCTCGGCATTCGCACAAAGAGTCCCCATATGGAGTCCTTGGCGCTACACTGGCGCCTGGGAGCGGGACTGTGAAGCTGGAGAGTATAGATGCTCCAGGGCGCACTTTCCGTTGTTGCGATGATGGCCGTCGTTTATGGCGGCCTAGTCGCGGGCAGCTACGCCATTCAGCGCAAACTGATTTATTTCCCCGACCGCAGCCGCCCCGACCCCGCGAAGTTCGACGCCGCGCATTTTGAAGAAATTGTCGTCCGAACCGAGGACGAGCTGGATTTGCTCTCATGGTACGTGCCGCCGGCCCACGAGGATGCGCCGGTTCTGGTCTACTTGCACGGCAATTCCGGCCATATCGGCCCCCGCGCGCCAAAACTGACACCCTATCTCGAAGCTGGTTTCGGCGCTCTGCTCGTCGGGTACCGCGGCTATGGCGGCAATCCCGGCGATCCAACCGAGGAAGGACTGTACCGCGACGGTGACGCAGCCATTGCCTGGCTCAAAGAACGCGGCTTCGATTTGGAATCCTTGGTGCTCTACGGCGAGTCGTTGGGCACGGGTGTCGCGGCCGAGCTCGCGACCCGGCACGCCGCGCGGGCACTGATCCTTGAAGCGCCGTTTACCTCCCTTCCCGACGCCGGCGCGCACGCCTATCCTTTCCTGCCCGTTAAGCAACTGACGTGGGATCAGTTCGATACGTTGGGCAAGATCGGGCGCATCGCGATGCCGGTGATGGTGCTGCACGGTGAGGCCGATCGCGTGGTGCCGCCGCACATGGGCCGCGCCGTGTTCGAAGCCGCGCCGCAGCCGAAGCACAGCCATTTCATCCCCGACTTCGGCCATGAAGAGATGGTCGATCTTGGCGCGCCCGAGCAAGTGCTGCTCTGGCTCTCAAATGTGGCGGCGACCGCGCGCTAGCCCCTTGGGCGTTGCGACAATTTGTCGGTAAAGCCGCGTTCCTCGCGCGAGAGGACCTGAATATCGTCTTGTTCGATATTCCGGTCGGCCCAAATCAGGCGGCGGCAGCCCGCGAGCACCAACGTGCCGTCGTATAGCTGGAACAATTTGCTCTCATACTCGGCCGGGCTATGCATCGCATCGATGTCGTTGTCGGCAATCTCAAACTTGTCGAACTGCTCGGCGACGACAAACACCGCGTTGATCGGCGTGGTCGCGATCAGCTCATAACCTTTTCGTTTGCCGAGTTCGACCATGGCCAGCAATGACGATCCTTGATGGATCGCCGGGTCCGGATCCTGAACAAAATAGATTTCGTTGGGCACGGTCGGGTTGAACTCGATGACCAGGAGGCGCGGCCTGTAGCGCTCCAGCGAGTTCCAGATGTGCCAGTCCAAACCATCGACATCGAGACTCAAGAAATCGAAATCGTCCGGTATGTCGGTGCCGGCCAAAATCCGATCCAAGGTGTCCGGCGGGCTCGGCGACACGAAACGGTTGATGGCGACCGCCTTGTCGTTGCCGGCATAAGTTTGACGCAAATCGCCGAACCGTTCCTCGTCGCCTTCGATCAGCACCCCGCGCCAACCGCGATTGGCGATCAAATTGTATGTGTTGCTGAAATGCTTGCCGTCCCAGGCGCCGAATTCGACGCACCATTCATTCGCCGTACCGATCATGGCGAACGCGCGTTCGACAATGCCGTCCTCACCGGCTTGTGAGGTGACATTTCGGCGCACGACCTGCAGGTAGGTGCTTTCAGGTTTAATTCGCGACTTGGGCTGATATCTCAGCTCGGGCATGAGGTTCAAAAACTCCCGCCATAATCGGATGCCGCCTGGTTGCGACAGTGAGGTCCAGAGCCTATCATCCCGAATGAGGGAGCGGGCACGGGGAAGCCTTCTTTACAATATGATTTTTCTGCCGGTTCGCCCGCGTTTGTCGGCGTGACCGACTTCAAGCTGAGAAAGTACCGAACAGCGATATGAGTGGATCAGGTAGCGCCGAGGGCTTCGGCAAGAAATCGGACGACGACGGCGGTGAGACTCTGGAACTTGCCAAGCCGACCACCGCGACCGCGCAGGAAAAACCCGCGGCGGAACCGACACCGCAACCGACCGCGAGCGAAGAGCCGGCGCCCGCGACCGATGCATCGAGCAACGAGGCCACGGACGCCGATGATTCGGGAAAAGGCGAAACGGTTGAAGCCGAGGTTCGCATGAGCGACGGCGGCGCCTATTTGGGCACCATTAGAGTGCCGGAAGGCGGACAAGCGCTCGACGTGTTGAACAGTCCGGGGCCGTTTTTCGAATTGATCGAGAATACCGGTAAAGTCCGGCTCTTAAGTAAGGCGCAAACCATACAAATCATGCCATATGAGAAAGGCACCGCGGCCGGCCGTGGTGGAGGGTCAATAATGTGACTAAGTCGATCGATTATTTTCTCGCATTGTCTTCGCCGTGGACCTACCTCGCCGGTCCGCGCTTTAAGGATTTGGTCGCGCGCAACAATCTGAGCGTGACCTACAAGCCCTACAACATCATGCACGTGTTTCAGCTCAACGGCACCAAGCCGGTGGGCCAACGACCGAAGCCCGTTCAGTCGAATCGCCTGCGCGAATTGGGCCGTTGGCGTGACTTTCTGGGCATGCCGTTGAATTTGCATCCCGCACATTTCCCGGTCGATCCGACGCGCGCGGGCCGCGTGGTGATCGCAGCGCAGCTCGGTGGAACGGATCAGGCCAAGACGATTGATTTGGCCGACGGCTATTTGCGGGCGTGCTGGGCCGAGGAACGCGATTTGGCCGACGACGCAACGCTGGTCGCCGTCGCCAACGAGCAGGGACTGGATGGCGATGCGCTGTTGAGCGCGTCGGACGGCGACGATGTCAGCGCCGCTTTTGAAGCCAACACCGAGGAAGCGATCGAAAAGGAAGTGTTCGGCTCGCCAACCTGGGTGTGCGATGGCGAAGTGTTCTGGGGTCAGGATCGCTTGGACTTCGTGACCCGGTTCGTCGAGGGCAAATCCTGATCCGCCGCCGGCCCCTCGCCTCACGCGTCCATATGCCGTATTGATGATGCAAAGACTCAACGGTGGGAACGCGAGAACAATGACTTACGGGCATTTGTTGAATCGAATTTCGCAGTTCATGACCGGCTTGGCCGTAGCGATCGGCATCGCTATGGCGCTGACCTATCCGGCCGCCGCCAAGGACCGGCTTGTGATCGGGATGACGCAATTCCCGTCGACGCTGCACCCGCACATCAATTCGATGCTGGCCAAGTCATACATCCTGAACGCGACCATGCGGCCGCTGACGGTCTACGACCAAGACTGGGAGCTCACCTGCCTGCTGTGCACCACCCTGCCGACCATCGAAAACGGCCTCGCGGTCCGTGGAACCACCGACAATGGCGAGGAAGGCGTCGCGGTCACCTATTCGATCCATCCGGACGCCACCTGGGGCGACGGCACACCGGTGACGTCAGCAGACGCGGTGTTTACCTGGCAAGTGGGTCGAGACGAACGGTCGGGTTTCGCCGGTATCGAAGGCTTTCGCCGGGTCCTTTCGGTTGAGGTGATCGACGAGAAGACCTTCACCTATCATGTCGACCGCTTGACCTATCAGTACAACGCGGCCGGCGGGTTCCTGTTGCCAGCGCATTTGGAAGCGACGCCGTTCGAGGATCCGGCCGAGTACCGCCACCGGACACTGTACGACACCGACCCGACCAATCCCGGCCTTTATTTCGGCCCCTACAAGGTCGTGGCGGTCGAGTCCGGGTCCTACGTCGTCTTGATGCCGAACCCGACCTGGTACGGTCCGAAACCTGCCTTTGTCGAAGTCATCATCCGGGTGATCGAGAATACCGCGGCGCTGGAGGCGAACCTGCTGTCCGGCGAAATCGACTATGTTGCCGGCGAGCTCGGTTTCAACATCGAACAAGCGATGTCGTTCGAGCGCCGCAACCCGGAGGATTTCACTTATCTCTACAAGCCGGGCCTGATTTACGAGCATTTGGACGTTCAGCTCGACAATCCGACGCTGGCCGACAACCGGGTGCGTCAGGCGTTGCTCTATGCGCTGGACCGCGAACAATTGACGAGCCAACTGTTTGGTGGCCATCAGCCGGTCGCGCACTCGAACGTCAATCCGCTCGACCGGGTGTTCACCGTCGAAGTGCCGATTTATGGCCACGATCCCGACAAGGCGGCGGCGCTGCTCGACGAGGCCGGATGGAGCGACATGCGCGACGGCGTGCGACATAACGCCGCCGGCGAGAAACTGTCGATTTCGCTCATGACGACGGCCGGCAACAAGTCGCGCGAATTGGTGCAGCAGGTGCTACAAAGTCAGTGGAGCAAGGTCGGTATCGAAGCGGTGATCCGCAACGAGCCCGCGCGCGTGTTCTTTGGCGAGACCATGACCAAGCGGACCTATGACGGTTTGGCCATGTATGCCTGGCTCAGTGCGCCGGAGGCGGTTCCGCTGTCCACGCTCAAATCGGATCAGATCCCGACCGAGGAAAATGGCTGGTCGGGGCAGAACTTCCCGGGCTATCGCAGCGAACGGATGGACCAGTTGATCGACATGATCGAGCGCGAATTGGACCCGTTGGCGCGCATGCCGCTGTGGGCCGAGCTGCAAACGCTCTATGCCACGGACTTGCCCGTGTTGCCGCTGTTTTTCCGCGCGGAGCCCTATGTGTTTCCAAAGTGGCTCCGAGGCGTACGGCCGACCGGACATCTGGTTACCACCACCATGTGGATCGAGGAATGGCGATCGGTCGATTGACCGAGAGGATGAGCTAAGCGTTTGAGCGACCTTCGCGAGGCAGTTCTCGGCCCCGCGCCGACCCCCACGCCCACCGCGGCCCTGGATGTCGACGGCCTGACCGTGGCGTTCGACACGCGGCACGGTCCACTGACTGCGGTCGACGGCATCAGCTACCGCATCGAACGCGGCCGCACCTTGGGCGTGGTCGGCGAAAGCGGTTGCGGCAAGAGCGTCGCCGCACTCGCGGTCATGGGCCTCATCGATCCGCCGGGACGCGTCAGCGCCAAATCGATCCGCCTGCATGGCTCGGACATCGGAGGGTTAGCCGAGCCGGTGTTGCGCGCATTGCGCGGCAACGATATGGCGATGATTTTCCAAGAACCGATGACCGCGCTCAATCCGGTAATGACGGTCGGCAACCAGATCGCCGAAGTGGTGAGCCTGCACACCGACAATGGCCGGCGCGAAGCCTGGCGGCGCGCGCTCGATTTGCTCGACCAAGTCGGCATCCCGCTGCCCATGCGCCGGGCCCACGAATATCCGCATCAACTTTCCGGCGGCATGCGGCAGCGCGTGATGATCGCCATGGCACTCGCGTGCGAGCCGACCTTGCTAATCGCCGACGAACCGACCACCGCGCTCGACGTGACGGTGCAAGCGCAGATCCTTGAATTGATGCTCGAGCTTCAAGAAAAAGTCGGCATGGCGATCCAGTTCATCAGTCATGATCTTGGCGTGATATCGGAAATCGCCGACGATGTGATGGTGATGTACGCCGGCAACATCGTCGAGTTCGCGCCGGCGGACGAGATTTTCGGAACACCGCGCCATCCCTACACCAAGGGTCTGCTTAACACATTGCCGCGCATCGGCGCGCGCCACGATCGCCTGCCCGCCATTCGCGGCACGGTCCCGGATCTCGCCAACCTGCCGAGCGGCTGCGCCTTCCGCGACCGCTGCCCAAACGTCACCTCAACCTGCGCGGCGCGAAAACCGAAACTGGAAGAGGCGACGCCCGGGCACCGCATTGCGTGCCACGCGCCGGACGCCCCATGACGGCCGAAACCCAAAGCGCCCTGCTCGAAGCGCGTGGCGTGGTCAAACATTTCCCGGTGTCCGGCACCGGATTGTTCGGCCGGCGGCACGGCACGGTTCACGCCGTCAACGGCATCGATCTGTCGGTGACGCCTGGCGAGACGGTCGCGCTGATCGGCGAAAGCGGCTGCGGCAAGACCACGCTTGGCCGCACGCTGGCGGGCCTATACGAACCGACCGCCGGCGAAGTGCGATACCGCGGCGTCCCGCTGAAGACGGCCACGCCGCAAGAGCAGAAAGTCGCCCGGCGCGCGATCCAAATCGTGTTCCAAGACCCGTACGCGTCGCTCAATCCGCGCATGACGGCGGGTGCGATCATCGAGGAACCGCTGCGGATACAGAAGGAAGGCGACCGCGCCGCGCGCCGCGATACCGTGAGCGAACTGCTCAACGCGGTCGGTCTGGCGCCGGTCTATGTCGATCGCTACCCGCATGAGTTCTCCGGCGGCCAGCGCCAGCGGATCGGCATTGCGCGCGCCCTCGCCCTCGAACCGGAACTGGTGATCGCCGACGAGCCGGTCTCCGCGCTCGACGTGTCGATCCAAAGCCAAATCCTCAATTTGATGCGCGACCTACAGGAAGAGCGCGGGCTCGCCTATCTGTTCATCACGCACGATCTCGCGGTGGTCGATTTCATCGCCGACCGGGTGGCGGTGATGTATCTCGGGCATATTGTCGAAGTCGCGCCGCGCGATGCCTTGATGGACGCGCCGCGCCATCCCTATACCCAAGCCTTGCGCGCCGCGGTCCCACAACCCGGTCGTGGCAAACGCGAACGCGGCACCGCGCTTGCGGGCGATGTGCCGAGCCCGCTCGATCCGCCGCCCGGCTGTCCGTTCCATACCCGCTGTCCGAAGGCGACCGATATGTGCCGCGCGCACATGCCGTCGCTCGAAGCGATCGACGGAACCTTCGGCGCCACCGCGCACCGCGTCGCCTGTTTTCATCCATCATGATCCGCTACACCGCCGGCCGCATCGTTGAATCACTAATCGTCATCGGTCTGATGTCGTTCGTCATCTACGCGCTGATGGCGCTGATGCCGGGCGACCCGGTGGACATCATGGTCCAGGCCGATCCCGACCTGACGCCGGCGGACGCGGCGCGGCTGAAGGAACTCTACGGGCTCGATAAGCCGATCCTGGAGCGCTACTGGAATTGGCTGAGCGCGGCGGCGCAGGGCGACTTCGGCTTTTCGCGCATCCACAGCCGGCCGGTGATGGAGGTGCTCGCGCCGCGACTCGGAAATACCGTGCTGCTGATGGGCATAACGTTGTTGGTATCGCTCGCGATCGCGATCCCGATCGGCGTCGCCTCGGCACTTAAGCCCTATTCGGTGGCAGACTACACGGTGAACTTTTTGGCGCTCGCCGGGATTTCCGTGCCGGTGTTCTGGCTCGCGCTGATGCTGATCATCCTGTTCTCGGTCAATCTCGGCTGGCTGCCGGCGGGCGGCGTGTCGACCATTGGGGTCGACGGCGGCTGGACCGAGGTGTGGGACCGCGCGCGCTACCTCATCCTGCCGGTGATTGCGCTGAGCGTCGCAAGTGTCGGCGGGCTCACCCGCTTTGTGCGTGCGGCGATGAT
>JANQOH010000119.1 GCA_028289725.1 Alphaproteobacteria bacterium | reverse complement strand
CAGTTCACCGCGGAACGGGACGCGAACGAATGATGGCGAAAATTGAAAATGTACAGTTTGTGTACAGTTTTGAGTCCCAACGGGTCGCATTTGGTCCCGTTTTGTCCCACTTTGCGATTTTCACACCTTGCCGAAAACCCCGGAAAACCCTAGTTTTCGGCGCGTCGGGGCGTAGCGCAGCCTGGTAGCGCATCTGCTTTGGGAGCAGAGGGTCGCCTGTTCGAATCAGGCCGCCCCGACCACTTATTGATTTTCTGATGGATGAAGGAATATCAGAGCGCGCCCGAAGGCACATTGGGCGCGGTTAGTTGCTCTGGCTCTTCAACGTATTGCCGATGGTGGAGAAGGTCTCATTGACCTCCGTGCCGATCGACGTGACGGCGGTGATGATCACCGTCGCGATCAGCGCCACAAGCAAGCCATACTCGATAGCTGTCGCGCCATCCGCGTTCTTTCGAAAACGCTGCACTTTTTTCAAGATCGACATAGCCACAGATCCAATCTCGTCGCTCCCAATAAAGAATATTCCCGTAGCAACCTAGGGCAATCCCTAAAGGCGATTATTTGTGTGACACCAGACACAAATAGGAGCGTGCTCCCCGCTAAACCGATGGCACGGCTGGAACGTTGCACAGCCGAATATAGTTCCGTTCACCAGCCCGACTAGGCGAAGTTGGGGTGTTCCGACGAATTTCTTGGCTGGATACGCGTTCAATCCGAAACGAACTGCGTGAGCAACGAATTCTCGAATGTGGACGCAAGCGAGATGGGCTAAGCCGTCTTCGGATCGCCCGCGGCGGCGGATGCGCGGTTGACAGTTGTTTCGGAGCCGGCTCGATCGGCGGACCGCAGACCCCGATCGATCTCGACAACGATTTGTTCCTCGATTGACGGCGCGACCGCGTCTGACGGCGCATCGTCACCGTCATTTGTCTCGGTTTCAGCTTCCGCCGCGGCCGCCGCTTCGGCGTCCTCTATGCTGATACGATCCATAACCACAACAAGGCGACCGCAGGCGTCATTCATCATGGTGGCGCCTTTTTCGAGCAAATTCGCTTCGTTTGCGAAAGAATCGGCCAGACGGCGGAACATTGCGGTCGCGGAATCGCTTTCGCCCGCACCGCGAAGCAATCCTTCGAGCTTCTTGTCATCCATGGCGATGATCAACGACGCCAAGCGGGCAATGCGCACAGCGCTCACGCCATGCTCGGCCGCCTGCTCATCGGTCATCTCAATGCTGACTTGGCCGGCCTCAAACGACAGGTCGCCAAGATAATCGAGTTCCCGATTCTCTTTGGATGCGTGGGCAGTCATCATCAAGTTCCAAGTTGCCACGCCGGACGTAAACAAAGTGCAAACAAATCAACGGCCATACTAAGCCGGCCTTGTTCGCGAGACGAATGTACCATGACCACCACGTTCGCCGAATTCACGTTCGCACAACCGGCCCTCACACCGCGAATCAGCGCACGAATGAAACCGCGATTCATCTGTGCAATCAAGAGCGCAAGCATCGGGCACCTAGGTGCCCGTGTCTAATTGATCACAGACCCAGGGGACTCACGCAATCGAATAATTTGATCGCCATAGGTTAGTTGTTCCAGCACCCAGCAGCTCAGGTCTAGATGGTCGCCGCAAATAGTGTGAAGAACGGCGACGTATGGCTTGCGAGACCTCTCTTCGGTTTCGGCGTCACGCACGATCACTTCGCCCTCCACCGCCCATCGATCTGTCGTGAGCGAAAACCGCTTCTTCCGGCTATGAATGACGGCGACCGTCAAGGCGGTAATTGGTTCGTCGGCCAATTGACGCCTGACCAGATCGTTGGCGGCCGATTGTATCTGGGCCTGATCCGGCGACCATATATCGAGCATGCCATAGAAAACTTCGAAGAAGATGACCAACGCGGCGACCGAGGCGACGGTCAATAGGCAACCGCGTGGTCCGTAATTCCTTGGGCCGCGCTTCCCATCCCGTGGCATGCTTATTCCCGCCGGAATGCCATGATCGCCGACATGGACGTTACGCCGATCCCGCGATCGCACGATCGCGAATGGCGCTCAAGGTCGTACGCGTGGTGATGACATCGACGTCGAGGCGAATTTCGATGAGCGAAGCGGTTCCCGATGAACGCGCGCGGGCGAGCGCCGGCGCAAAGTCTTCGGTCCGTTCGACCAGTTCGCCATGCGCGCCGTAAGCCCGCGCCAGTGCGACAAAGTCCGGATTCGATAGCTCGGTGGCGATAGGCCGGTCCGGATAATCACGTTCCTGATGCATGCGAATGGTCCCGTAGGTACCATTATTGACCAACACAATGATCGGCGCTAAGCCATGCTGCAGCGCGGTCGCGAGTTCTTGGCCCGTCATCATGAACCCGCCATCCCCGACAAAGCTCACGACCTCCCGGTCTGGATAGGCCAGTTTCGCCGCCACGCCCGCTGGCACGCTATAACCCATTGCGCCATCGGTGGGCGCAATCTCGGTCGGATAATGGCGGAACTGCCAAAAACGCTGCGGCCATCCCGAGAAATTGCCCGCATCGACCGTAATCATCGTGTCTTCCGGCAGCTCTTTACGTAGCGTGGCAATGATTGCTGGCATATCGACGGGCCCCGGCATCGGGTTGGGCTCAAGATTCGCCAAATAGTCCGCGCGACCGGATTTCGTCCAAGCACTCCAGGCCGGCTTTTTAATCGCTTCAAGGTCACGTACAGCCGTCGCAAACTCCTCCATGCCCGCGGCGATCGCGAGGTCCGGTTGATACACGCGGCCAAGCTCTTCGGGATCCGGGTAAACGTGGATGAGTTTCTGACGCGGCGTTGGGCTGTCGAGCGTTGTGTAGCCACGCGTGGTCATCTCGCCGAGCCTTGCGCCGACCGCCAACAGAACATCGGCTTCTTCAACACGCTTCACCAACTTCGGATCGACACTGGTCGAAAGATCGCCGATGTAGCAGTCGTTCAAATTGTCGACGATGTCTTGGCGGCGGAATGACACGGCGACCGGCAATTCATTGGCTTCGGCAAATGCCGTGATTGCGTCGCGAGCCATCGCATTCCAGCCGCTGCCGCCCAGAACCATCACTGGCCGCGCCGCTTCGGACAACATTGCGCGCACAGCGTCCAACTGGGCTGGCGCGGGGTAGGGACGCACGGGACGATAGGATTTCCCGTCTGCAACCGCGGCGGTTTCGACCAACATGTCCTCGGGCAAGGCGATGACCACCGGACCCTGACGTCCGGACGTCGCGGTCTGGAAAGCATGATGCACGAGCTCGGGAAT
The DNA here is from genome assembly GCA_028289725.1 of Alphaproteobacteria bacterium. Taxonomy (GTDB): domain Bacteria; phylum Pseudomonadota; class Alphaproteobacteria; order UBA7887; family UBA7887; genus JAKZSU01. Next base: position 3,377 of record JANQOH010000119.1, on the reverse strand, counting down.
GCGCGCCGGATCGTCGATTTGCATCGCGAGTTTGCTAATCGGCGGCGCGAACATCTGCCGATAGTCGATTTCCTGAAATCCCTCACGGCCCATCGCCTCGCGCGCGACTTGCCCAATGAACAGGATCATCGGGGTCGAATCTTGCATCGCGGTGTGAACCCCGATGGACGCGTTGCAAGCGCCAGGCCCGCGGGTCACGAAGCAAATGCCGGGTTTGCCCGTTGCTTTGCCGTAGGCCTCGGTCATGAAGCCGGCGCCGCCTTCCTGCCGGCAAGTGACAACACGGATTTGATTGCGCGCGCCGTACAGCGCGTCCAAGGCAGCCAAATAGCTTTCGCCAGGGACACAAAACACGGTGTCGACCCCGTGAAGGCGCAGTGCGTCAATCAGGATTTCGCCGCCGGTGCGCGGCGCGGTCGCGTCGGTCAATGTGGAACTCCTCGTTTTCGGCAACTTATCCCAGGGAAAGGGACGCTCCAAGAGGCGGAACCGCTATCGGACGTAGCGCTCCACGGCAACGCTCTTAATTAGGACGTGGACGGGCTTTCGCTCGCTGAGAGCGAGCCTCTCGACCGCAAGCTGCGTGACTTCGGCCCAGATCCGGACGCCGGGCACGATCTCGACGGCAACATCTACCGCGCCGGTGTCACGCTGCTCCAGTGTGGCCACGGTGCCCTCGAGAACGTTTAGAAAACTCGCCTGGCGTGGCGCCTCGAGCGCGAGAGCGATGTCGCGTGCCCGCAAGCGCAGCCGAGTCTTGGCGCCGACCGGCGCGTCGAGGCGGCCGACCATGATACGGCCCGCCGGCGTATCGAGCGCGGTCACCGCATGCGCTTCATCATGTTCCACCACGTGGGCCGCGAGGACCGTACCCGCCTCGCCAAAACCGGCTTGGCCGGTCAGATCGAGCCGGCTCGCCAGTTCCTCAACCGGGCCGACGGCTTCAACGCGGCCTTCGCGAAAGACCGCGACCGTATCGGCAATGCGCAAGACCTCGTCCATGGCGTGACTCACATAAACGATGGGTATCGTAATCTCGCCATGCAGACGCTCGATAAAAGGCAGAATTTCGGCTTTGCGCGCCGCGTCGAGCGCCGCGAGCGGTTCGTCCATGAGCAGGATTTGCGGGCTAGAAAGCAAGGCACGGCCGATCGCGACCCTTTGCTTTTCGCCGCCCGAAAGGCGCGCGGGCCGTCGATCCAACAAGGCCTCGATACCCAACAGCGCAATAACCTGGTCGGGTTCGACATAGCGCTCGCTGTTCGGCGTTCGCCGCAGGCCGTAGACGAGATTGCGTTGGACGGTGAGATGCGGAAATAGCCGCCCTTCCTGGAATATGTAACCGATGCGACGCTTCTCCGGCGGAACGTCGATCCGCCGATCGGAGTCAAACAATACCGACTCGCCGATGACGATCCGTCCCGATGCCGGTGAGCGGAGCCCACCGATCATGTTCAGCAACGAGGTCTTGCCCGATCCAGAGGGGCCAAACAGTGCTGTCACGCCGGCGTCAGGTACCGACAGGCGAACATCGAGCGTGAAGTCGCCGAGCCGGTCTTGCGCCGCGATTTCGATCACAGCCCTACTGCCCCAAACGCGCTTGAACGCGGCGCGTCAGAATTTCGGAAATCAAGAGCGCTGCCAACGCCAGTACGACCGAGATCACCGCCAATCGGAATGCTTGCAGGTCTCCGCCCGGAATTTGCGTGAAATTGTATAGCGCGATCGGCAGTGTTCGCGTCTCACCAGGGATGTTCGAAACAAAAGTGATTGTGGCACCAAATTCGCCGAGGCTCCGTGCAAAGGACAAGATTATGCCGGTGAGAATGCCCGGCATGATCAAGGGGAGCGTAATGGTGGCGAAGACAGCCAGGCGACTTGCACCGAGGGTTCGCGCCGCATCCTCAAGGCCACGGTCGACGGTGTCCAATGATAAACGGATCGCCCGCACCATCAGCGGAAAGCCCATCACGGCCGACGCGATCGCCGCGCCTTCCCATTTGAAGGCCACCGAAAGCCCAAACCACTCATAAAGCGGCTCGCCGATCAGTCCTTTTCGGCCGAGCAGTACAAGCAGCGCATAGCCGACGACGACCGGCGGCAAAACCAAGGGGAGGTGGATCACACCGTTCAGCAGGCTCTTGCCGAGAAAATCCCGGCGCGCGAGTAACCAGGCAAAGAACACCCCGAACGGCAAACTGACGATGACGCTCCACACGCCCACCTTCAGGCTGAGCGAGATCGCGATCCATTCGTCGGCGCTAATTGGTTCCACGGGTCGAAAACTAGCGCACGGTGAACCCGTGCTGTTCAAATATCACCGCGGCTTCGGGGCTCAGCAAATAGTCGTAGAAAGCCTGTGCCCCGTCCGTCGATTGCCCGGCGACGAGCGCCAACGGATATTGGATCGGTGTGTGGGTCGACTCGGGAAACAGCGCGACGATGCGGCTGCGCTCCGAGGCCGTCGCGTCCGTTTGGTAGACGATGCCGAGCGGCACTTCGCCGCGCTCCACAAGGGCGAGCGTTGCCCGCACATTGTTGCCACGCACGACCAAGCGTGAAACCTCGCGCCAGGCACCCAAGGCTTCCAACGCTTCCTTGCCGTAAAGACCAGCCGGCACGTGGTCCGGATCGGCCATCGCGAGATACCCGTCACCCAGCAACGCGTTGAATGAGACGGGTGCTGTCAAAGACACCGCGACAGCACTATCCAGCGGCGCGACGAGGGCCAAACGATTGCCCAAGCGATCGCGTCGGCTTCCCGGCGCCAAAAGCGACCGCTCTGCGAGATAGTCCGTCCAAATGGGCGAGGCGGACAAAAATAGATGAGCGGGTGCGCCGTTCTCGATCTGCCGCGCGAGAGCGGAGCTCGCCGCGAATGAGGCCACGACGTCCGCGCCCGTAGCAACGCGGTACGAATCGATGATATCGCTGACAGCGTCCGTCGTGCTGGCGGCGGCAAATATAAGGACCTGTTCGGCACGTGCGGGGAGAGCGGCCAACAAGGCCACGTACGCGAACAGGCAAGCGGCCAATAGACCACGCACCCGCCGCGCGATCATGGCGGCGAGTGCGGGCCCGGAGGGATTCAACGCCGGACTTTCCGGCTCTCTGCATCGTCGGTCCGACGTAACCGTTCGAACCGTCATATACGAATGTATATAATGCATCGATATATATAGAGAAATACAACGCTGGCTGTCAACCGCGTTTCCGGCAATCACGTCAGGTCGCTTTGTCGGGCGGCTGGTCGGCCAATAAAGCTGAGAATTCAGCAATTTGGTCGCTGACACTGGCGACAGCCGTGTCTTCCATCGATTGGTATCGGCGGAGAATTTCTTGCCCAAGCTCCGTCACCCGAGCGCCGCCACCGCCCT
>JANQOH010000082.1 GCA_028289725.1 Alphaproteobacteria bacterium | reverse complement strand
AAGGCACCGGTTCGTCCGAAAGTGAGCGCAGGTAAGCGAGCATCGACGCGCGCTTTGCCGGTTGTTTGATACCCGCGAAAGCCATTTTGGTGCCCGGCGCGTAACCTTTTGGATCGGTGAGATATGCGTCCAGCGCGCCGTAGGTCCACCAGCCGCCCAGATCGGACAGCGCCTTCGAGTACCCAAAGTCGTCGCGCCGCGCCTTCAACGCGCCAACCACGCCCCACAAATTTGGGCCAATCTTGTGCGCGCCACCTGATTCGCTGGTGTGGCAGGCCGAACACTGCTTGAAATCTTTCTCGCCTTTCGCTGCATCAGCCTCTGCCAACAGCGCGACAAGCGAAACACCGCCCTCATCCTCGCCAGGATCGGGCGCGAGTTCCGCGTCCGGCGTATCGACGACGAACACCGGCTCGCCGTCCTCTCCGTGTTGGGCGGTTACCAACTCGACGACAAAACTCAAGCCAAGGGCGATCAAGACCGCCATCAGGAATGCGCCGACGAATTTGTTGATTTCGATGGTGGACATGAACGCTCCGCGTAACGCTGATCAGGAGCCGGCCGATAGGGGCCGTGGATGGCCGGCAAACTACCGGCTTTGCGCCTGCGACTTCAACACATATAAGCAAGCGGATACCGCGTTTCGAGTTGTCATGGCGCAAGTGCGATTTGGGGGCAAATTGGCCGACGAGACCATCATCGTGATTCCCGCCCGCCTGGCATCCACCCGGCTGGCCGACAAGGTGCTTGCCGATATTCACGGCGTGCCGATGATCGTTCACGTCTGGCGAAGAGCCTGCGAGGCTGAGATCGGCAAGGTCGTGGTAGCCTGCGACGACCCGGCCATCGCCGCTGCCATAATGGCCGCCGGCGGAAACGCGCAATTGACCAATCCTGATCATCCGTCCGGATCGGACCGGATTTCGGAAGCGATCGGCGCACTGGACCCGGACCGGCGCTACCAACGGATCGTTAACGTCCAGGGCGATTTGCCGACCATCGATCCGGCGAGTCTGCGCGCCGCTCTCGACCTTCTCGACGAACCGGCGGTCGACATCGGGACGATCGCCGCGGAGATCACCGACGAAAGCGAGCGGACCAATCCGAACGTCGTGAAGGTGTTCGCCGGGTTCGCGCCGGACGCCCGACGCGCCCGCGCCCTCGCCTTCACGCGCGCCACCGCGCCGACCGGCGACGGGCCGCTGTACCACCATATCGGTCTCTATGCCTATCGCCGGGCGGCGCTGGAGCGTTTCGTCAGCCTGCCGCCAAGCCCCCTGGAAAAGCGCGAGCGGCTCGAGCAATTGCGGGCCTTGGAGGCCGGTATGCGGATCGATGTGGCGCTCGTTGACACGGTCCCTCTCGGGGTCGACACTGCCGCCGACCTAGAGCGGGCGCGCAGTCTTTTGGTGCCCGCGGACTAAATAGATTCCCCATGACTGACCGCCACATAGCATTCCAGGGGCTGCCTGGCGCCTATTCCAACATGGCGTGCCGCGCCGCCTATCCCGACTACGACCCGCTGCCATGCGAGACCTTCGAGGACGCGTTTGCTGCGGTCGAGCACGGCCAGGCCGCGGTTGGCATGATTCCGGTGGAAAACTCGCTCGCGGGCCGAGTCGCGGATATCCACCATCTAATGCCCGGCTCGGGCCTTCACATTGTCGCCGAATATTTTCACCGGGTTCGGCACAATCTGCTCGGCCTGCCGGGCACGGATATGAAAGACCTGCGCACGGTTCACAGCCACATTCACGCGCTGGCCCAGTGCAGAAAGCTCATTCGCACGCACAATCTCGCGCCGGTGGTCGAAGCCGACACGGCGGGCGCGGCGGCGGATATCGCGAAACGCGGCGACCGGACGCAAGCCGCCATCGCTTCGTCGTTGGCCGGCGAGATTTACGGTCTGGAGACGCTGCAATCCGACATCGAAGATGCCGAGCACAATACGACGCGGTTCCTGATTATGGCGCGCGAACCGGTCGATCCCGACCCGGAGAGCGGCCCGATCATCACCAGCTTCGTGTTTCGCGTCCGCAATATTCCGGCGGCACTTTACAAAGCGCTCGGCGGTTTCGCGACCAATGGCGTGAATATGATTAAGCTTGAGAGCTACATGCTCGATGGTTCGTTCGCGTCGACCCAATTCTACGCCGACATTGAAGGGCACCCGTCGTCCGAGCCGGTACGATTGGCGCTCGAAGAGCTCGGGTTTTTCTCGCGGTCGGTGAATATTCTCGGCGTCTACCCGTCCCATCCATTCCGCCGCGAGAACGCCAAGAACGGACTTTAGTCGTCGCGGTTAAACAACCAGTCGTCGATTAGCCTTCGTGCGATCGAGATCTTGCGTGGTAGCCGAAAACGGTCGTCCTCAGGTGACGCGAGCAGTTGATCGCGGTGGAACCAGGCCGCGGTTTCAAGCTCATCATTGTCGAGATCGAGATCCATCGAGCGCGCTTCGGCGCGAAAACCCAGCATGATCGAGCTAGGAAACGGCCAAGGTTGAGAAGAGTGGTACTCCGGCCTCTCAACATCAACGCCCGACTCTTCCTTGATCTCACGAGCCACGGCTTCCTCAAGGCTTTCGCCCGGTTCAACGAACCCCGCGAGGGTGGAATGCATGCCGGCGGGCCACGACGATTGTCGCCCGAGAAGGCAATAGTCCCCATAGGTCACCAACATGATCACCGCTGGATCGGTGCGTGGAAAGTGGCTGACGCCGCAATCGGCGTTGGTGCATCGGCGTACATGACCGCCTTGTGTGCTTTCGGTCGGACTGCCGCACACGCCACAGAATCTGTGCCGGCTGTGCCAATACATAAGACCCCGCGCATAGGCCATAATCGAGCCGTCTCCGCGCGGCAAAAGCGGGCTAATTGTGCGCAGGTCCGCGAACTCACCACGGCCCGCGAATGGGCTCGCCGCCGCGGGTTCGTCGATATGCGAGACGTCCACGGCGAAGTGGGCCGCCTCGCCCCGCATGCCCAATAGAACCCAGTTCGTCGCCTCGGCGAACAGACGAAAGGCTTCATCGCCCTCGTGCCAAACCGGCGCCGGCGCTGCGCGACTTGCGATCAGATGTTGGCTACGCCAAACCGCCAAAACGCGAGTTTGCGGATGCGTGCGTAGTCGCTCCAAAGTTGCCGTGTCGCGCCGCAGCGCCTCGTCACGGCTCAGCGGCATGCCACTGAAGTAATTGTCGCGCCGGACTTTCATTGGGGCAACACAGCCGGATTGTTCTTTTCAAGATAGTCACGAAACTCTGGCGCTTGATCGAGCAAACCCGCCAACGTACCGCCCGCAGCTAAATGCTGTTCCAGGGCATCCACCAGTGCTTCCTTGGCGCGCGGGTCTTCCTTCAGGCCGGCGCGGCTCAACCATCGGACCGCTTTCGCCCGGTCGGGCGCGATGCCCAAGCCGTGGAGGTAGGCGAGCCCCAGATTCGTTTGCGCGTCGATCTGCTCCGAAGATGCCGCCAGCTTAAACCACTCAACGGCCGCCGCCTGATCCGGCGCCGCGACGCCGCGGCCTTCAAACAGCATGACGCCCAAGCGGGCCTGCGCTTCCGCATGATCCTGGCGCGCGGCCTGCTGGTACCAAGTCACCGCTTTTGGGGCATCTTCCGCAACGCCAAATCCGGTTTCGTTGAAGAAGCCGATGCGGTACTGCGCATCGGGGTGGCCGGATGTGGCGGCGGCCAGGTACCATCGCGCGGCCGTCTCGGGTTCGGCGGGAACGCCTGAGCCGGTCACATAGAGATCGCCGAGCATCAATTGCGCCGTCGCCTCGCCGGTATTCGCGGCTCGACTCAACCAAGCGGCCGCCGAGGCGTGATCCTTTTCGACACCGTTGCCATCAAGATAGAGCTGCGCCAGCAAAACCTGCGCGGTCGGATTGCCTGTTTCGGCGACTTCGCGATAAAGCTGGGCCGTTCTTTCGGCATCGGCTTCACCACCGACGCCTAGTTCCGACATGCGCCCGAGAAATATGCGCGCATCGGGATCGCCTGCTTCGGCCAAGGCGGTGAGTTCCCGACGCGCCTCGTCATAGCGCCCTTCGGACAGGGCCGTCATCGCGGCGTCCATATCCGCGAATGCCGCAACTGCCGCGACATTAAAGACAATCAGCAAACACAAAGAGCCAAGGCGAATCATTGATTTCACAGAATTCATTGCAATGCGGCGCATTATAGCGGCGCAAAATGCATGGTCACGCGGCTTGCCGTGCGCGGTTTGATCACCGATATTGCCGGCGGGAGGCTGGTCGCGGACGAGCCACTCGCCAACCCGGTCAGGTCCGGAAGGAAGCAGCCGTAACGAGACCGGTTCGGGTCGTTGGTCAGTCTCCCACCCTTTGATCATGGCGCATATGCACACACAATCCGCTCGATGAACGATCGGCCCGAATCCGACGCCACGTCCGATAACCAAGAAGGTTATCGCGTCCTGGCGCGCAAATACCGGCCGGCGGTGTTGAGTGATTTGATCGGCCAGGATGCGCTGATCCGCACTTTGACCAATGCGTTCCAAAGCGGCCGCCTTGCGCACGCCTACCTGCTCACCGGCGTTCGCGGCATCGGCAAGACGACGACTGCGCGGATCATTGCCCGCGCCCTGAACTGCACGGGTCCGGACGGCAAGACCGATGCGCCCGTCGCTGAGCCTTGCGGCGTTTGCGACAATTGCCGCGCCATCGCCGACGACCGGCATGTCGATGTGTTGGAAATGGATGCCGCAAGCCGCACTGGCGTCGATGATATTCGCGAGATTATCGACAGCGTGCGCTATCTGCCGTCCACAGGCCGGTACAAGGTCTACATCATCGACGAAGTTCACATGCTGTCGACCAACGCGTTTAACGCGCTGCTCAAAACGCTGGAAGAACCGCCAGAGCATGTGAAGTTTGTGTTCGCGACGACCGAGGCCCGGAAGATTCCGGTGACGGTGCTTTCGCGCTGCCAGCGGTTTGATTTGCGCCGTGTCGATGCGGATCTTCTCGCGAAACATTTTGGCGCCATCGCCGATCGTGAAAATGCCCGTGTCGAGGCGGGCGCCCTAGCGTTAATAGGCCGTGCCGCCGACGGGTCGGTACGCGATGGCCTCTCTTTGCTCGATCAAGCGATCGGCGACGCCGGCGACGGCACGGTCACCGAGACCCAAGTGCGCGACATGCTCGGCCTGGCTGATCGCGCGCGCATATTCGACCTGTTCGAAGCGGTGCTTGGCGGACATGTGGCCAACGCTCTGGATTTGCTGACCGAACAGTATGGCGCCGGCGCTGATCCGGTGATCGTGCTGCAGGATTTGCTCGAACTGACGCACTGGCTCACCCGAGTCAAAGTCACACCCGCCGCCGCGGACGACCCCAGTCTGCCCGAGGCGGAACGTGTGCGCGGTCGCGCGATGGCTGAAAAACTGCCGATCGCGGAACTCAGCCGGTCCTGGCAGCTTCTGCTCAAGGGCTTGAAGGAAGTGCAGACCGCGCCCGCCCCGCTCCAAGCCGCGGAAATGGTGCTTGTCCGCCTGGCACACGCCGCCGATTTACCGAGCCCGGCGGATCTGGTGCGCAACCTGCAGGGGCAAGGCGCGCAACCCGCATCGAGTCCGCCGCCGCGGCCCGCGCCCGCTGGCGGTGGCCCGGCCGCGCGCGCCGAGGCTCTGGCCCGGGATATCGATCCGGCGCCGCAGGTTGAGACCCAGCCTGCGCCGCGCGCCTCACGCACGGTGATGCCGGAGAGTTTCGAGGCGGCGGTAAGACTTTTCGACGAGCGGCGCGAAGCGATCTTGTGCGCACACCTGAAACATGATGTTCACTTAGTACGCTATGAAATTGGCCGTATCGAGCTTCGCCCGGAACCGAATGCGCCGACCGATCTATCTGCACGCGTCGCCGCGTGCTTGAGCGAATGGACGGACCAAAGGTGGGTCGTCACGGTTTCGAACGAGCCGGGCGAGCCCACACTGGCGCAACAGGCCGACGCCGAGCAGGCGCGTCAGATGGAAGAAGCGCGCGCAGATCCCTTAGTGAAAGATATTATGGCCGCCTTTCCGGGCGCCGAAATCAAGACCGTACGACTCAGGTCCGATCCACCGACCACAGAGTCTCCCAATCCACAATCCGGGCCGGAACAGGAGTCATGACGTAATGAAAAATCTTGGCAACCTCATGAAACAGGCCCAGCAGATGCAGGCGCGCATGGAAGAGATGCAAGCCACGCTGGCGGACGCCGAAGTGGAAGGCAACAGCGGCGGCGGTTTGATCAATGCAGTCATGACCGGCAAAGGCGAACTCAAACGCCTCAAGATTGACCCGTCCCTTGTCGACAAGGACGAAGTTGAGGTGCTCGAAGACTTGATTGTCGCGGCGTGCGCGGACGCCAAGGCCAAGGCCGAAGCCCATGCGGCGGAAGAAATGAAGAAAGTAACCGGCGGGTTGCCGCTGCCGCCCGGCATGAAGTTGTTCTAGTTGGCACGCGCGGCATACGCGGAGTCGTAGCGAACACCATGTCCGGGCCCGAAATTGAACGGCTCATCCAAGCCCTTGCCAAGCTACCAGGCTTGGGGCCGCGCTCCGCACGACGCGCGGCCTTGGTTCTGCTCAAAAAGCGCGACGCGATGCTGCGCCCATTGGCGGCCGCACTGACCGAGACCGACGCCGCCGTCCATGCCTGTGGGATCTGCGGCAATCTCGATTCCGACAATCCCTGTGGTATTTGCAGCGACCCGCGCCGCGATCCCACCTCGCTCTGCGTGGTCGAGGATGTCGCCGACCTTTGGGCGCTTGATCGCGCGGCCATATTTTCGGGTCGTTACCACGTGCTGGGGGGTGTCTTATCAGCGCTGGACGGCGTCGGGCCGGAAGATTTGGCCATCGCGGGGCTGATCGAACGCGCCAAGGCGCCCGAGGTGACCGAAGTGATCCTGGCCTTGAGCGCCACGGTAGATGGCCAGACCACGGCGCACTATGTCACGGATCGATTGGCGGACTGCGGCGTCACCATTTCACGCCTCGCCCACGGTGTCCCGGTCGGCGGCGAACTCGATTATTTGGACGAAGGGACTCTCGCCGCCGCATTGAAAGCGCGCCGCCCTGTTTAGCAAGACAAGTGAAGCCAATTTTCTATTCCGGATCGGCGCACACGAAACTTTCGGCCAGCGTTTCCGCTACAGTGTCGCCAGGCGCGCCGGTATAACGCGCGAGCTGTGGATAGGGACATAGCGGACGCGTAAAAGAACGGTCGTTCGGACCGGACGATGGGTGCGTCGCTTCAATGCGATCCGGCGGATTGCCGTTCTCCGCCCAATCTTCGATCACGGGCAAGGGATCAAACCAGAACGCGCCGGGCCCGCCCGAACAATGATAAGTGCCGGGAACCATGAAAAGCCGCGCATGGTCGCGCACAGCATCCAGCGGTTCCGAATCCGATGATTCGCTCAACGTCACCCCAACCGTATCAATGACCTCTTCGTAGTACTGCGTGGTTCGCAGCGCTGGCACCAACATGTCGCCCCAGCCATGATGCATCAGCAATTTGCCGCCGCTTTCGATGAACGGTCGAATGTCCGGATTGATCGCGTCGGCCGTCACGCCGATCAGACTTGATTGCACAACCGCCAGGTCATTGTCGAAATCGAACCGCGCCATCGGGTCGAAGCTCGGATTCCGAAACACTAGAAACCGCATATATTG
>JANQOH010000064.1 GCA_028289725.1 Alphaproteobacteria bacterium | reverse complement strand
CGGCGAGGCCATAGGCGCTGCCAAACGGGCCATGATCGCCGGCGAACAGCCATGAGCCCCAATTTTCTTCGCCGCCTGGCGGCACACCGACGTAAAGCGGTGTCCCGTCCGACGCCATCGGTCCCGCGTAGATTTTCTGCACTGCGGCGAGTTCACCGACGCCAAGGCATTGATCCCCTCCTGTCTCGCTCTCGCAGGCGAGGACGGCCGGGTCCCAATCGCAACTGGGCGGATCATTCAAAACGCCGTCTTGAACGCCGTCGTCGGCATCACACGCCGCGAGGACCGCATCGGACAGAGCTTGCAATTGCGCCTGACTCGGCGCGGTTGCGCCATCGCCGTGGAAAGCGCGGCCCTGCCAGATTCCCGTTGTCGTGACATGCGACAAGTGCATCACGGGTGCCCCGACCACGACGCCGTCATAGTCATGCGGATAGCGCTGTACCTCGACCAAACCCATGCGCCCCCCGGTCGAACAGCCTTCGTAATAGGAATAGCGCGGCGGTTCGCCGTAGTAGGCGCGGATCACTTGTTTCGCGACAACCGTCATCACGTGGATGGCACGATGCGCATAATCGATGATCGCGTCGCGGTTCGGCGTGCCATTCGCGTTCAAGCCCCATTCCGCGAGCATGGCCTTGCCGGAATGCCCGGAGTCCGACGCGGCGACGGCATAGCCGCGCCGGATGAAGCGTTCGCCGGCGTTGGGGCTAAAATTGAGCACGCCGCCAAACGCACCGCCGCCAAGCCCGAGCAACCGGCCGTTCCATTTCGCCTTAAACGGCAGGCGGTACACCACGCCGATGACCGAGCCGGGTGTCGGACGAATGGTGCCTTCGACTTTGCAGTAGCGCGATCCATCGCGAGCCGTTGCCACGCTAACTCTACTGACAACGGTATTGCTGAAGAGACCGGGATCGGAAAGCTCCATGCAGGTTAAACCTTCGGCGTAAGCCCCGGTCGCCACCAAGGCTGAAGCGCCCATCACCCACGCACCCAACCACATTAATCTCAACCAAGCGCGGCCAATTCTCTTTTTCATCGTCCATTTGCCCTGTGCTCAACCCTGCGGCATGGTAGCAGGGTGTCTCACGACACGCGAAATGACCAACGACGAAGAGGCTCTCCGTGCCGATCAATGAGACATGGCTCGCGCAGGTGGAAGAGGCCGCGCTCGAACCCGAACGTCCCATCGTCGATCCCCATCATCATTTGTGGGATCGCGACGGCAGCCGCTACTTGCTCGATGAATTGCTGGCCGACACCGGTAGCGGCCACAACATCGTGGCCACGGTATTCGTCGAATGCGGCTCAATGTACCGCGCGGATGGACCGGAGGCGCTCAAATCGGTGGGTGAGACGGAATTCGTCAATGGCGTCGCCGCGCAAAGCGCGAGCGGCGGCTATGGGGCAACGCGTGCCTGCGCCGGAATCGTAAGCCACGCGAACCTGTTGCTCGGCGCGGCGGTCGACGAGACGCTCGAAGCGCATATCGCGGCCGCGCCTGGCCGGTTTCGCGGCATCCGCCATTCGGCCAGTTGGGATGCGAGCGACGATATCCGGAATTCACACAGCGGTTCACACGAAGGCCTTTATGTCGACGACACATTCCGCGAAGGCTTCGCCCGATTGGCTCGTTACAATCTGACGTTTGACGCATGGCTTTATCACCCGCAAATTCCGCAATTGACCGATCTCGCGCGCGCGCATCCTGAGGTGACGATCATTGCTGATCACTTTGGTGGCCCACTCGGCATCGGTCCCTATACGGATCGGCGTGCGGAGATTTTTCCGCAATGGAAAAAGGATTTTGCCGCCCTCGCCGCATGCCCAAACGTCGTCGCAAAGTTGGGCGGTATTAATATGACAGTCAACGGATATGGGTGGCACAAACAAGACCGACCGCCGACGTCTGAACAATTGGCATCGGCGACGCAAGAATATTATTTACATGCTATCGATTGCTTTGGTCCGGATCGGTGTATGTTCGAGAGCAATTATCCGGTCGACAAGGTATCGTGTTCCTACGCCGTTTTGTGGAACTGCTTCAAACGCATTGCCGATGGATTTAGCGAGTCGGAAAAAGCAGCATTGTTTCACGACACGGCGGCGCGAGCCTATCAATTGGACGGTTAGTTCCTAAATCGAATCAGCGACGGGGTGCCAAGACAGGGCCCAGACCCGCGCTTCCAAATACAATCCGGATTCGCTGTACGGTCTGGTCCAGCTCTCACCGAGATCGTCACTGAACCAGACCGACATGCCACACGTACCGACGCACAGTCGGGTATCCATCAACGCCCCTGATTAGAGGACCACCGGCGTTCCCACGCGACTCCTCACGGGCCGACTCTATACCGCGCGGGGTGCCGCGCCAATGCGTGATGGCGAAATTATCCAGAGCTTGCTGCTCTTGGTTCCGGCACGGCGTCGGGTTCAGGCGAAAGGAGTGCAGCGGCAGGCTCGTCATCCGGCTCATCGCCAAGCTCAATTTGCGTGATACGTGTTCCGCGCCCGGTGATTTTGTTTGCCGAAGTTCGGATATCCTTTATATCGCGGTCGGCCTGATCGAAATGCCGTTCCAATTTGCCCACCCGGTCGTCGAGACGGGCGACGTCGTCGAGCATTTTGACCACTTCATGCTGAATGATATGCGCTTGTTCGCGCATCCGTGCGTCGCGCAGGACGGCGCGCACCGTGTTCAGCGTCGCCATCAATGTGGTCGGTGACACCATATAAACGCGCTTGCGATGAGCTTTGTCGACCGCATCCGGAAAGTTGGCGTGCAGCTCCGCATACACGGCTTCGGACGGAATAAACATCAACGCCGATTCGGCGGTCTGGCCGGGTACGATATAGCGGTCGGCAATGTCGCCGACGTGTTTCAGAACGCTGGCGGAAAAGTTTCGGCCCGCCTGCGTCCGCCCGGCATCGTCAGTCGCGTTGCGCAGCGCGCGATAACCTTCGAGAGGAAACTTCGCGTCTACGGCGATCGGTCCGGGCGGATTTGGCAAGTCAATCAAGCAGTCCGCGCGCCGATTGTCACCGATCGGGGCCTGAAGCTTGTAAGCCGATGGCGGCAACATGGACGAAATCAGATTTTCAAGTTGCACCTCGCCAAACGCGCCGCGCGCTTGTTTGTTCGACAGCACTTCCTGCAATCCGACGACCTGCCCTGAAAGCTCGGCGATGTTTTTTTGCGCGCTGTCGATCACCGCCAAGCGTTCCTTCAGGCCTTCCAGCATCGTCTGCTGGTGGCGCCCCTGTTCGCCGAGCGTATCGCCGACCCGTTTGGTGACATCGGCCAATCGCTCATCAAGGGCGCGCCGCAGTTCGGCTTGAGATGCTGCAGCGCTGGTCGCCATTTGGTCGAGCCGGCCGGATAAGGTCGCCTGGCTTGCGGCCAAGCGCTCGACGATTTCGTCCGACCGGGCGGTCGACGCGCCGCGACCGCGCGAGATCGCCAGCGCGATCCCGCCCCCCGCCGCGACGATCGCCAACGCGAGAATCAAAAGGGCTATGCCGGTGCTTTCCATGACGTGGAGTCTAGCACGACCTTGACGCAACGCACCCGGCGCAATAGGTGAATGCTCAAGATCAACCCCTGAAAAGGACCCGAAAGTGTCGCTGCTGCCGATCATCGTGGCGCCCGATCCACGGCTTAAGAAGATCGCCACGCCGGTCAAACAGGTCGACGACGCGGTGCGCCGGCTGATGGAAGACATGCTGGAAACCATGTACCAGGCCCCGGGCATTGGGTTGGCCGCGCCGCAGGTCGGCGTGTCCAAGCGCATCATCGTGCTCGATGTGTCGCGCGACGAGGAGCCCGCCGCGCCCTATCGCATGGTGAATCCGGAGGTCACCGCGGCGTCGGATGACGTGACCGTATATGAAGAAGGTTGCTTGTCGCTGCCGAGCCATTATTCCGAAGTCGAGCGGCCGAGCTGGATCACCGTCTCCTATCTGGACGAAACCGGAATGTCCCGCACATTGGAGGCGGAAGGCATGCTGGCGACCTGCATTCAGCATGAAATCGACCATCTGGACGGGGTTTTGTTCGTCGACCACATTTCCCGGGTCAAACGAAGCATGATCCTGCGCAAGCTGACCAAAGCCAAAAAGACAGGCTGCCTGCCCGACGTGCCGTCGCCGACGCCAGCCCTTTAGCGGCCACGCCGCGCGCCGTGTATGCTGCGCGGTGCTCGTCCAACTTTCGCCGGTAGGCGCCGATATTGACCGCATCACCTTTGAAGATCGTGTTTATGGGCACGCCGGATTTCGCGTCCGCAGCGCTCGATGCTTTGGTAGACGCCGGCCACAAAATTGTATGCGTCTATACGCAGCCGCCACGCCCATCCGGACGCGGCAAGAAACCGCGGCCCGGCCCCGTGCAGCAACGCGCGGATGCACTTGGCTTGGCCGTGCGCACGCCGGCGTCGCTGAAGAACGAAGCTGCGCAAGCTGAATTTGCGGCGCTCGGCGCCGATGTCGCCGTGGTCGCCGCCTATGGCCTGATCCTGCCCGCGGCTGTTTTGGCCGCACCGCGGCGCGGCTGTATCAATATCCACGCCTCCTTGCTGCCACGCTGGCGCGGCGCCGCGCCAATTCAGCGGGCGATCATGGCGGGTGATAGGGAGACCGGCATCACCATCATGCGCATGGACGAAGGACTGGATACCGGCCCCATGCTGCTCAAGCGTTCGCTTGCAATCGGCGGCGACGATGCCGGAACGCTGCACGACCGCTTGGCGGCGCTCGGCGCGGAATTGATTGTGGAGGCCTTAGCGCGGCTGGCCAACGGACAACTGCCGGAAACGACCCAACCCGAGAATGGCGCGACTTATGCAAAGAAACTGAACCGCGATGACGAAGCCATCGACTGGACGCGCCCGGCCAACGACATCGTCCGCCAGATTCGCGCATTAAGCCCGCGCCCTGGTGCCCATTTCGGCTTGGAAGAAGCGCGCTGGAAGGTCTTGGCGGCGGAAGCCACACGGGACCACTCGGGCAAACCCGGCACTGTCTTGGACGATGAATTGACTGTTGCCTGCGGTATTGGTGCGCTCAAGCCGACACGCATCCAACGCCCGGGTCGCAAGCCGATGCCCACGGTCGATGCACTGCGTGGGCATCCGGTTCCACCGGGCACTTGTTTGGATTAATCGATGCCGCGCTATCGATTGACCGTGGAATATGACGGCTCCGGATTTGTCGGTTGGCAAAAGCAGGACAACGGGCCCTCAATCCAAGGCGCGTTGGAAGAGGCTGTTCGTGGCTTCTGCGCAGAATCGGTTTCCATTTTCGGCGCCGGGCGCACGGACGCAGGCGTTCATGCATGCGCGCAAGTCTGCCACCTCGATCTAGCACGTGCCGTCGAAACCGACACGTTGCGCGACGCGGTCAATGCGCATTTGCGGCCAGTACCGATCGCTGTGCTCGATGCCGCGCAAGTATCGGACGATTTTCATGCGCGTTTTGATGCGACCGGGCGGCGCTATCTCTACAGGATCGTCAATCGACGAAGTCCCTTGGCACTCGCAAGCGGCCGTGCCTGGCACGTGCCACAACTACTCGATGCAGACGCGATGAACGCTGGAGCCGCGTGCCTCGTCGGACATCATGATTTCACGAGCTTCCGCGCTGCTGAGTGTCAGGCAAAGTCGCCTGAGAAAACTCTGGACCGCTTGGACGTCAGTCAACACGGCGATGAGATTGAGATCCATGCCGCCGCGCGGTCGTTTCTGCACAACCAAGTGCGCATCATGGTCGGAACGTTGAAGTTGGTCGGGCTCGGCAAATGGCGCGCGTCCGATGTGGCGGCAGCGCTAGCCGCCCGCGATCGCGCCGCCGCGGGGCCAACGGCACCGCCCGACGGACTTTATCTCGTCGGTGTCGATTATTCCTAGTTTGCGAGGCCGCGCCGAACGGTTTCCGGTTCAAAAACAACACCGCCCTTGATCACGCGATGAATGCTCCGGGTGTTGGTGATATCGGCGAGCGGATCCGCATCGAGGAGTACCATGTCCGCATATTTGCCTGGCGCAAGGGTTCCGAGGTCGTCCGCGCGGCCCATGGCTGTCGCACCGCCGAGCGTTGCGGCGCGCAACACCTGAAGCGGCGATAAGCCAGCCGTCGCCATCAGCTCCAGCTCGCGGTGCAAAGCGGGTCCATGCAAATTGCCGACCGTGCCCGCATCGGTTCCGGCGGCGATGGTGACACCACCGGCCGACAAGCGTCGCAAGTTATCGGCCATCACGGTTTGCACATTACGAATCAACCAATGTGGCAAGTCGACGCGTTGTCGCTGGCGCGCGTCGCGGCCGGCGCCATAGTGCCCGACCCAACCCGGCAATGATCGCGGCGGGATCTGATTCAGGTCGTCGAGCGTTTCGATGACCGCCGGATCACCGAGTTCCCTTTCAATCTTCGAGAAATCGAGCTGGCGCGTGAAAACTTCCCGATAGCCTTCGTACACGAGCAGCGTCGTCGTGTAGACCGCGCCGCTTTCACTTAGCAGGCGAACAAACGCATCATCGACGGGTACGTCATCGACACTGTGGACGAGTTGCTTCGCACCGGCTTCGATCACCGCGCGGGCCAGTACGGCGCGCGTGGCATGAACGGTAACAACGAGCCCGTGCTTTTCGGCCTCGTCAACCGCCGCGCGCACCCATTCCAATGTTTCGTCAAGCGCGGTTCCGTCCGGTACGAAGTGGATTTTCACCATATCCACGCTCGCGGCGGCAAGATCCGCGACCATGGCACGCGCCTGCTCAGGCGTTTGAATGTGATACCCGATCGGATCCGGCCGATCGGCCGAGCTCGGCCTGTAAGTCGTCAACATTGGTCCCGACATTGCGACGCGCGGCGCGGCGCTGAGGCTTTCGGCCAGCGCCCGAATTTCGAGTGCGCCATAGGGCCCACCCCGATCGATGACCGAAGTGACGCCGCTCGCGATGTACCGCGCAAGCGTCTGCGGCAGGGCGTTCCGCGTGCGCGGGACTTCGTCGGTCGCCCAGTCACGGTAGACACGCAAATCCAAATCATCG
>JANQOH010000060.1 GCA_028289725.1 Alphaproteobacteria bacterium | reverse complement strand
GAGTTTTTCGCGCAGACCCAGCAATTGATCTGGGGCGGACGGCATCAAGCGCTACGCGTCCGCCGTACCGAGGACGCCATCCAGGTGTTGTGCGAGATGGAGCAAATCAGCGCTGATGCCGCGCGCGACCTCATTGACGCCTATTGGTTTCTGCGCCGGGTCGAACACCGGATACAAATGATCAACGACACGCAAGCGCACAGCGTCCCCGATGACGACGAAGGCGTGAACCGGTTGGCGGCATTCCTCGGCTATGACGACGCGGCGCAGTTTGAACTCGACCTGACATCGCATTTGCGCCGCGTCGCCGATCATAGCGACGGTTTGTTCGAGGATGCGCCGGACCTTGGGGCGCCGACGCCGCAAGGCGGCAATCTGTCCTTCACCAGCGCCGACGACGATCCGGGCACGCTCGAGACGCTCGAGAAGATGGGGTTCAAACAGGCCCGAACGGTCTCGCAAGCGATCCGCGCTTGGCATCACGGCCGCTTGCGCGCCACCCGCAGTACCCGGGCACGGCAGCTGCTCACAGAGCTCACGCCGACTTTGTTGACGGCGCTCGGACAAACCGCCAATCCGGATCAGGCTTTTACGCGCTTCGACGCGTTCCTCGGCAATTTGCCTGCGGGCGTCCAATTATTCTCGCTGTTTCAGGCGGCGCCGAAACTGCTCGATCTGATCGCCGAGATCGTCGGTAGCGCCCCGCGCATCGCGGACTATCTGAGCCGGCACGCCGAGTTGCTCGACGCCGTGCTGGCGCCCGGCTTCTACGATGAGGTGCCACCGAAGGACGTGTTGCGCGAAACGTTGGCGGAACGCCTGACGCTTGCGGACGATCTTCAAGACCGATTGGAGATCGCGCGCAACTGGGGCGCCGACGTCAAGTTTCAGGTGAGCGCCCAACAGCTCTTGGGCGTTCGCGGCTTCACGGAAGCGGCGTGCGCCTTAACCGATATCGGCGATGTTTTGATCGAAGCCATGCTCGGCGCGGTCAGCGGCGAATTCGCGCTGCGTCATGGACATTTCGAGTCCGGCGGATTGGCCGTGTTGGGACTCGGCAAACTGGGCGGGCGCCTCCTGACGCGCGGCTCGGACCTCGATCTGGTGTTTGTGTATCAAGCGCCGGGCCCGAATGCGATGTCCGATGGCGAGCGTCCGTTGAGCCCGCCGGTCTATTACGCGCGTTTGTGCCAACGGCTGATTACCGCGCTCACGGTTCAGACCGGCGCTGGCCTGCTCTACGAAGTCGATATGCGTTTGCGGCCGATGGGATCGGACGGGCCGTTGGCATCCGAAATCAGCGCGTTCGAGCGCTACTATCGGGATGACGCCTGGACCTGGGAGGCCATGGCGCTGACCCGTGCGCGGCCGATTACAGGCCCCGCGGATCTCGTCACGCGGATCGAAAGCGCCATAGAAACCAAGCTCCGCCAACCGCGTGACCCGGCGGTTCTCGCAACAGAGGTGCGCGACATGCGTACGCGCATGGCCAAAGAGCATGGCACGTCCGATCCGTTTGCGATCAAACATGTGCGCGGCGGCTTGGTCGATATCGAGTTCATCGTGCAGTATTTGCAGCTGCGCGACGCCGAG
The DNA here is from genome assembly GCA_028289725.1 of Alphaproteobacteria bacterium. Lineage (GTDB taxonomy): Bacteria > Pseudomonadota > Alphaproteobacteria > UBA7887 > UBA7887 > JAKZSU01. Next base: position 1,055 of record JANQOH010000060.1, on the reverse strand, counting down.
ACACATCCGGACGTCCTGGTGACGAACACGCTGGACGCTTTGGCCGCGCTGACGCAGGCCGGCTCGCTCGATCAGGGGCGCGCCGATGATCTGATGTCGGCCGCGACCTTGTATTACAACGCCCAAGCCATGCGCCGCCTCAGCCTGAGCGGAGACTTCGAGGAAGACACCGCGCCGGAAGGCTTGCGGCGCGCCTTGTGCCGCGCCACGGGCATGTCCGATTTCAGCGCGCTGAGACGGCAGTTGCTCGACACACAAGAACGGGTCCACACGCACTTTGTCGATGTGATCGAGGGCGCCGCCCGCAACGTATCGCAGCAGGAACAGACGACCAGAAGGAGCTAAACAATGAGTGACAGAGTGGATGTCGGCGACAAAGCGCCGGGTTTTGATCTGCCGGCGGATGGCGACGACCAGATCAGCCTGAAAGACTATAAGGGCCAGACACTGGTGCTTTATTTCTATCCCAAGGACGACACCGCCGGCTGCACCAAGGAAGCCATCGGATTCACCGAACGCATCAAGGATTTCAAGAAGGCCGGCGCCGCGGTGATCGGGGCGTCGAAAGACCCGGTCAAGAACCACGACAAGTTCATCAAGAAGCACGATCTAGCGGTGCGCCTGGTGTCCGACGCCGACGGCACGCTGTCCGAGGATTACGGCGTGTGGGTCGAGAAGAACATGTACGGCCGCAAATATATGGGCATCGAACGGTCGACCTTTGTGATCGACGGCAAGGGCGTCGTGCGCAATGTCTGGCGCAAGGTCAAAGTGCCCGGCCATGTCGACGCGGTTCTGGACGCGGTCAAGGCGCTTTGAGCACCGCACCAGCGACGCTGACCGACGCGGCCTGCGCCGTTCTGGAGTCCGCGTCGCCAGACCGAAAGGTTGCCTTAGGGCGCGCGGCCGTCGCGGCATGGCGAAATGGGGCGTTGACCGCGCGTGGCGCCAGCCGTCCGCCGTCGCGTCCGGCGCGCCCGCCACGGCCGGAGCTCCGCATGCCCCGCGACATGCCGCGCCGCAAATTCACCGGCGGCGACAAGACACGCGTGGCT
>JANQOH010000039.1 GCA_028289725.1 Alphaproteobacteria bacterium | reverse complement strand
GTCACGTTGGTCGGATTGGTCACGATGTCGTAGACCGCGGAGCGTTTCTGCGATTGGGCGACCAGCGCCTCGATTTCGTCGCGGGTGGCGTCGGCGTCGATATCGTAAGACACTTTGATGCCGTTAAATCCGTTTCGAACATCGCTGTCGATGCCAAGGATACCCTGGATATCCATATTGCCTTCGAGCGTCGCCTTGACCGATTTGAGCTGAATGTCGCGGTGTTGCGCCACCGCGGCCACGCCCGCCGTCAGACAACTCGCCAAGCCAACCAAGACATACTCGACCGGCGTCGCGCCATTGTCTTCCGACGCGAAGGTTTCCGGGTGGTCGGCATCGAAGTGGAACGTGGTCTTGTGCTTCTGTTCGTCGCCGAGACCGAAATAGCCTTCGACCTCTGAGTGGCTATGCGTGCCGTTCTGCCATTGGCACGTCGCGCGCCAAGCGAATTGGGCCGCCTCCGGCGTTTCGGTCAATGCCTCGCGCGCGCCGAGCAACGCTTCGACGTTGACACCGTTGTTGACAGACTTTTCCGTCTCGGCCATGGGCCATCTCCTCCATTTCGGGCTCCAACTAAGGAGCGTTTCGAACGCATTACTCGCTGGCCTACGAGGACGGCCCTGTGCGCGCCGCCTGGTCCGCTCTTTTGTCGCTCCAGTCTTGCCGCCGGGTGCGACCTCATGCGCGGAATTCCGATGAGCGTAGAGTCCGCCGCAAAGCTGTCAAGAGCCGCCGCCCCGTGGCAAACGCGGCGTCGCACCTCGGCGCGCGACCATGACCCGCGCGCGTATCCGTAACGGTCAAATTTCGTTTAACTTTTGCCGCCTGGGCCGGATGGGCTTGACCGCAACGGTCGACGGCTTTACCTCCTCAATCGTCAGGGTTCATCCAAACTGTGACGGAACAGATCGAAGGAAGATTTCTATGCGTCCAACTCTTAGATCGCTGGTTTTGGCGGCGGTCTTGGCCGTCTTGCCCGCTGGGGCGATGGCGGATGAGACAGATAATCTGAGCGACCGACCGTCCTGGGCCCTCACCGATTGGATGGCGCACGACACCACCCGAAGAACGCAAGAAGCCTACCGCTATCATTCCTACGGCGAGTACGATCAAGCTTTCGAGCTTTACTTGGTTGCCGCCAGCCGTGGCTATCCGGAAGCACAACTCAATGTCGGCAACTATTATGCGACCGGAGCGGCGCCGAAAGCTCCTGCGGACAATGTTGAAGCCGTGAAATGGTATTTGCTGTCCGGCATTGGCATTGCGGAACACCACGCCAATACGCTTCGTCAAGACATGACCGATGACGAGTGGGCCGAGGCGCAACGCCGCGTTGCCGAATGGGTGCCGTCGGCCGAGTAAGTTACGTCGCGTTTGTCGGAGTTGGACTAGGCCATGGCACGCCACGCGGCGCGGAAAAGGTCGGCCAGGTCAAGCACGCGCGCGACATAATGATCGCGAACAACGAAATTGCCAGTGGCGTCGCCCTTTAGGTCACGTTCGACTGACGCCATCAATTTCTCCAAGCGGCGTTTGTGTAGCCCAAGCCGTCGCTGGACCGGGTCGGAAACAACACCGGCAAACGCTGACAGGACCGCGAGCGACAGAGCGAGGCCGCCGGTAACGCCAACGGTGAAGACCGGGCCGGCTGCAGCGGGGAAGCTGCCATACCATAGGCCCCCTAGCCCAGCGCCAAGTGGAAAACTGGCAATCGCCGCTTGCTGAGCCAACACCCCTGCCAATGCCGGGCCGAGGCTTATCACGCCGGGCGTAATCTGTTTGAAGGCCGCGGCGCCCGCCGCAAGGCTGAACATGGCTGTCGTGATCTCCGCCGCGGCCGCCCGGGTGCCCGCATACACCGCCAATTTGCGCTCAAGCTCGGCACGAAACTCAGGGTCGTCCGAGCGGCTGCCCACAACCTTCATCAGCGTTTCGCCCATCGCATCGAGGCGGGGATCGGTGAATATCTCGTGCGCCAACGCGTCATGGTCCGAGACCCGATCATCGCGGCGGTACGGCAATTGCAGCAGCTCGGTATGGATCAGCCAGTCGATCTCGCGGGCAACGTCGGTGGTCATCAAGATGCGCCGATCGCGAAGAGGCGCGCTTCGTCCACGCCACCGCGTCCGCGCCAACGCTTCGCCGGAAACCAATAAGGCAAGCTGCGGTACGGCCAGCATGAGATTGACCGGGGCACGAGCCAAATCCCAACCCAGCGCCTTGCGGTGAACCCGCAACGCGCCGCTCGCGGTGAAATGGTGGTCAATAAAATCTGGTACGCGCGACCGCGCCTTGGCGACGTATCGATCGACCGCGTCGGCAAAAATCTGCCGTGCGTCCATCTCATCCAAAGGCGCGAAACGACGGTCTGTCTCGATCCTATGCTGCGCGTCCAAGCCGATCCTTTCGGCGGGCGTCTACTCCTATTCGGAGCCGTTCAATTCTTCGAGTTTCGAAACCGCCCGCTCATGAACGATGCCGTCATAGGCGTCGACCGCCGGAAGCTCGATCGCGCGTTTCAGCATTTCGCGCGCACGATCGGCATAGTCTTCGTCATCGAGGATAAGCAGTCCCGTGGCGTACTCCAAATTTATCGCCTTTTGATCGGGCGCAAGCTCATACGCTTTCTGATAGTGCGCCAATGCATCCTCTTCCGTCGCGCCGTAGAGAAAATCGGCCATGAAACCGGCAGAACCGACAATCTCAGCGTGCCAAGCGGCCAGGCTTAGATGGGCCGGCGCGAGTTCCGGATCAAGAAGCAATGCATTGTCGATCGCTTCGCGGATCTTTTCCGCGAAACCTTCATTCAACGCCTCCAGGACACCGATGGTCTGCGCGTACCGGCCCATGGCATGGGCGGATTGCAGGTGCGCCTCCGGATTGCTGGCGTCGCGTTGAATGGCCTCCCGCGCATTGGCCATCGCGCGTTCGAACAGCGGCTGCTTGTCGTCTTCCTTGGCCAGGTAGTAGCCGTAAACCGCCAAGGCGTCGGCTGCCAATGCGAGGCCGGCTGACGATTCCAGTGCCTCGCCTATCTCGGCCGCGTCAAGATAACGTCCCTCGATATAAGCCCGCTCGGCCTCTTCCAAGCTCGCCGCATTTACGGTAGCGGATCCGAACAAGAGTAAAACAAATACCAGCGTCCCACTGGCCAAGGTCGAAATCTTGGTCATGAGCTTCGTCCTATGTGTTCTTTGCCCTCGAAATGTGATGATCATCTGCCCGTTATCACTGCTTCAGCCTCTATTTCGACTGTAAGCTCGGGCATCACCAATGCACTGACCTCAACCAAAGTCGACGCTGGCCGATGCTCACCAAAATAGTCCTGTCGTAGAGGGTTAATGGCTGCGCGGTCATTCACATCTGTCAAAAAAACCGTAACCTTTACAATGTCTTCCGGTTTGCCCCCTGCGGCGCGAAGCGCGGCGTCAAGATTGTTCAGCGCGACACCAAATTGGTCCACCGTGCCCTCTGGGATCGAACCGTCTGCGGCGACGCCAACCGACCCGGACACCCAGATCCGGTCACCGGCCCGGGTCGCATGGCAATAATGGCTCACTGGTTCCAACTGCCCGGGCACCATGTACCGCTCAATTGTCGTCATCCTAACCCTCCTCGCATAGTCACCGTGCATCATAGTTCCGTGAAAATGAAGAGAAAATGCGTCGAATCACGACGAAAATGGGTAGAGTAAAGTATTCGGACGGGTCTAACCCCTCTGATCGCAAGTCAAACGCTGGGATTCATCGTGCGGCATAGCTCACCATGCCTTCGGCTCTGGCGCCTTGTCCCCGTCTGGCTCAGCCTGGTTTTGGCCGCCTGTTCGGTGGCTCCCGATTCTCACTGGCCGGACACGGCGGCGCTGCGCGACAACCAGGAGGGCTGCCGCTTGTTCCAAGAGCTCATGGCGGCGGAAATCGAGCGCGCCGGCACGCGTGACGCGGAAGCGGTCGCGGTGGCTGGTTTCCCGTTTCTGCGGACCAACCGCTTTCTCGCCTCTTTTGCGGCATCGGACCTAGACGCGGCAGCGACGCAGGAATGGGTCGACCAGATGCAAACGCTGGCAAACGAAACAATGTCCTTGGAATTTCACAATCTCGACCGCGTATCGCGGCAACGGTTAGACAGCATTGCACTGGGGGCGTTTGAAAGCACGGCGATTGACACGATCACCGCCTGCGCAAACCGCGCTGCACAAGATCTGATGGGATCTAGGCAAGCGCTTAGCTTGCTACGCACTGCGACCGTGGTTCCGGATCACTATGACGATGCGCAACGTGTGGTCGGCGCCTATCCTCTCACCGCCTTGCCCGTCGCGATGGGATACAGTCAATGGCGAAGATCAAATTTGGGGTCGTTCGGCCGCCCACCAGAAAATCTGCCGGTGAACGGCACGCGGATAGCCTACTTCCCCGAGTTCGGTCAGCGCGCGCTCTCGGCCGCCGATGTTCGAGCCATTTTGGATCTCTCGAACTCGAACTCATTGAGCATCCCGGCCCCTTCGGCGGCGGACACCGACCTGTTGTTTCAAGCGTTTGCACCTGTGTGGATCGTGGACGTAAACGGTCCGGACGATCGAATTGGACGGGTTTCTTGGAACAATACCGGTACCTTGTCGGTTAACACGGCAGAACCCGTCGTGTACCGAAAGCTGACATGGACGCGCTTCAACGGCGATGTCTTGCTCCAACTCAACTATCTCGCTTGGTTTCCGGCGCGCACGAAAACCGGGACGTTCGACTTGTTGGGCGGGTCCCTCGACGCCGTGATTTGGCGCGTCACCTTGGCCCCGGACGGGCAGCCTTTGATCTATGACACGATCCATGCCTGCGGCTGCTACCACCTGTTTTTTCCGGTTCCGCCACTGGTTCCGTCCCCCGGACCGCCACCACACGACATCCGCGAACGGGCCGAGTCGCCGATGCCCGGCCCCACCCTCGAAGCCGGGCAACGCGTGGCCATCTGGCTCTCCGGCGTCAGCCATTATGTCCAAACGCTGACATTGACGAGCGACCAAAGCGAGTTGGAGGATCCCAAGGAGACCTACGCGCTGATGCCAGCGGACGGCCTGCGACAATTGGCGCGACCCGACGGCCAAACGCAATCCATCTACGGTCCGGACGGGCTTGTTGATGGCACCGAGCGTTTGGAGCGATTTCTGCTTTGGCCGATGGGCATCGCCAGTCCAGGCGCCATGCGCCAATGGGGCACTCATGCCACGGCATTCGTTGGGCGCCGTCATTTCGACAATGCTTATCTGTTCGAAAACGCATTCCACATGCCGGGAAACGGCCGACGATGAACCGGTCGGTTCTACGTCTGATCTCGCTTGCTTGGATCGTATATCTGCCGGCTGTCGGTTGGGCTGGCGATCCGATCAATGATGCCTGGCGTCTTTATCGGACCGGGGATTTTTCGGAAACCGAAGCGCATGCGTCTGCGATCGCGACGGCCGATTCATTTGCCCTGGCGGCTCGCGCGGCCAATGTGCGAGCGCTTTACTTGGTACCGCCAATGGAACGGGCGGCCACATTAAAACGCGCACAAAAATATGCGGAATCGGCGCTCGCGTTGAACCCGGCCCACGTCGATGGCGCACTCCAACTTGTCATCGCGCTTGGTCACCAGGCCCGCTCAATGGGACTTGCCGAGGCGCATTTCGACGGCATCGCGGAAGCGTCGAAGTCCCAGCTCGATCGGATCGCGACGGGGGCACGCGCCAACCCCTATTACCACGCCGTCTTGGGAGCTTGGCATGGAGAGCTTGTCGTCCGCGCCGGTCCCACCGCCGCACTGTTGTTTTATGGCGCGCGTTGGGAGCACGCGGCCGGACATTTCGAAACCGCCCTCGCCTTGGCGCCGGACTCGGTCATCATCGGGTGTGAGTTCGCCAAGATGTTGCTGCGCCACGGGCGACAACTGGATCGTGCGTTTGACCTGCTCAGCCAGGTGGCCAATGCGTCCCCCGCCGACGCGGCCGAGGCCCTGGTCATCGAGGAAGCCGCGATGTTACTGGCTTCGGCCCGCGCGAAAGCGGGCACACACTGACTCCCGAGCCCGAGGACGAGCGCCCAGACGAACGATGGGCTGTCTACTTCACTCCCCATGGCAATAACGAATTGGCGCGGTTCGGAGCGGCGTGGTTCGACGCTCATGCCCCCCTGTCCAGCGCGTTATCTTCGGAAGACCATGCCCGCATCACAGCGCGTCCAAGGCTTTATGGATTTCATGCCACGCTGAGAGCGCCGTTTCGATTATCAGACGCGGTTAGCGTATCCGACCTATCAGATGGGGTGGCCAAGATCGCCGCGCGGTTCCAGGCAATAGAAATGCCGCCCCTTTCCGCCCAATCGATAGACGGTTTCTTGGCCTTGGTTCCCAGTGCACCGCAGGCGGCCATCGACGAATTGGCGGCCGCCTGTACCACCGATTTGGAGCCATTGCGCGCTGCGCTTTCACGGACCGAGTATGCCCGGCGCCGACCATCACGCTTGTCGCCAAATCAACGGCAATATCTCGATACTTGGGGTTATCCCTACGTTTTCGAGGAATATCGCTGGCACATGACCTTGACCGACCGCGTAACCGGTCAATTCGCGGATGATCTTCGGAGGCAGTTGAATGAGATGTACCGCCGCATGTGCGACCGCGCCCACGCGACTATCGATAGCCTTAGTTTGGTCCGACAAAAATCACCGGATGCGCAGTTCCAGCTCGTGGAAAGATATCCGTTGGCCCCGTCCACTTCGTGAAGGCACCCGTCGGGCCCTCCGAGGCTAGGGAGCTCCCGAGCCAAAAAATTCTGTAACGGCGCGCACATGGTCGGCAATTCGGCCGTCACAAAATGGCCAATCCGCGCCTACGCCATATCTAAATTAATGAGACCGCTGGCGACCGGTTGGCGTCGCCAATTGGCCGACCAGAGTTCACATGCCGGCCAACCATTTTCCGCCCGCGGTCCAGGCCCAATTTGGCCGCGCAGTTGCGCCGAAAAATAAAATTTGTTGCTGGATAAGACGATGGAACAGCTCGATATCGCAAATCCCGGAGAGCTCGATTTTCAAGATCTGATCAAGCTCGCCGCGACCCGCTCACACGAGAGTCGCGAAGCGGTTTTCCGGACGGTCTCGGAACTCTTGATCGACCACAGCGATATTCGCTCCAAGCAGGAGCGAAACCTGGCCGGCGACATCCTGCGCCATCTCTTGAGTGAAGTGGCGACCGACCTGAAGCGCAACCTTGCACGGCGCTTAGCGGACCGCGATGACGTCTCCGCCGGTCTGATCCATGACCTCGCGATGGATCATATCGACGTTGCGGAGCCCGTCCTGCGGCATAGCCCGCTTTTGTCGGACATGGTCCTCATCGAGATCATTCACAACAAAGCCGCGCAGCACCACTTAGCCATCGCACGGCGCGACGCGTTGGCGTCCGAGGTTTCGCGGGCCCTGGTCGAGACCGAAAACGCGTCAGTCGTACAAACATTGATCGAGAATCCAGGTGCCCAGTTCGCCAACGATACGTATGCGCTGCTGGTAGAGGAGTCGCGCAATCACGGCGCGTACCAAGAGCCGCTAATCCGTCGTTCCGACTTACCACAGGCCTTGGCCAAGCGGCTCTATGTTTGGGTGAGCGAACCGATCCGCGAACACATTTGCGCGCGCTACCAAATCGATCCGGCCGTATTGGAGAAAGAACTCGCCGACGCCATCGAAGAGAATGTCGAGAAGGCGCGGACGGCAAGACCCGCCCCGACGCGCGCACAAATGATCGTTCACAAGCTAAGCGAAAAAGGTGTCCTCGATCATCGCTTTTTGGTTGGCGCCTTATTCCGTGGAAATATCGAAGTGTTCCGCGAAGGCCTCATCGAGCTCACCAACCTGCCACGTCTGATCGTCGAGCGTGTCATCCTCGATCGTGATCCGCGCGCGTTGGCGATTGTCTGCCGCCTGATTGGCTGTGACTCGACGTCTTTCGAAAAGATTTTTTCGTTCTCGCGGCCCGACGGCGACGCGTTGGCCCGGCCGAGCCTCGCCGAACGCAATCGATTGCGCGCCATGTATGATCGGGTGACCATGGACGTCGCGACTCAGGTCTCGGAGGAATGGCGCAACAATCCCGCCTACCACACCGGCGCCGACGGGGCGTCTCATTTGCCCCGCACGACGCACTAGGTGGTTTCGCGCGAACTAATCCTGCGAACTACTCAGGTTTGTATTGCGCATACTTTTTTAGGTAGGCGATGACCTGAGCACGGATCGCGTCGTCCTCAACCTTGAGGAACATGGTCGAGCCGCGAATGAAATCCTGAGTGCTCAGCAGCCAGCCATCAAGGGAATCCTCGTCCCAAGCCCAAGGGTTTTCGATCGCCGCCTTGAAAGCGTTCGAATAGGGGTAATTGGGCATGGTACCGGCCTCGCGGCCATACACGCCTGTGAGTGGCGGGCCAAGCGGCATAGTCACGGCCTGATGGAACAGAGCTTCGGGACGCCAACTGAGCGCGTCCTCGGAGATGTTGCCGTGACACTTGGAGCACAGCAGCACGTAATGGTCGCGCCCTTCTTCGGCGTCGTCGGCCCAGGCAGCGAACGCCACCGTAGCCAACGCCCCAGCAGCAAGCGTGCGCACAAGCAACGTCCAAAATCTTAGCATGATCGTTTCTCCTTCAACCGCACCGGGTGGCGCTTCTCCACCGTCGGGGTCGGACGCAAAGGGCCGGAGGCGATTGCGCCCCCGGCCCCCACGTCCACGATGCCGCAGAACCTATGCGGTTTCTTTGGCGATAAAGCCGCACGCCGCATTGGGATGCAGCCCGCCCGCCATTCGGTAGGTCTTGTTAATTTCGGCGAACTTATCCTCATCAAACGGACTGTAATCGGCCTTTAGGTCTAGATTGAACAGCCGTGCCGAGTTGTAGCCGAAGATCGCGTTCTTGACCGCGCTGGTGGCCCCGCCCATCGGCGCGAAGCCATGCTTCTCTTGCATGTCTTCGGGGATCTCCAGACGACGCAACGCCTCGATCTGCCATTGCGGCGAGCCATACCACAGCGAATCCGGGCCCCAGATCACGTGGTCGGCGCCCATATGCTTGATGTAGGTGCCCAGAA
>JANQOH010000142.1 GCA_028289725.1 Alphaproteobacteria bacterium | reverse complement strand
CCGTCTTACTCATCACCATGCGTGAGCCATCCACCAACATCGTCGTCACGATCACTTGCGACCCGCCCTGGCTGTTCGCGTTCGAATAGGCATCGGCGGCAACGCCGGCGGGTGCCGCGCCGGCGGCAAAATTCGCGCTCATAACGGCGACGCTCGTTCCGAGCGCGGTCCAAACGCCAGGCCAGGCATTGACCGGCAGCGGGATCGGGCGGTCTACCGCCTGTACCCGCGTGGTCAGCATCAAAGCGTTTTCGGGCGTAAGCGACAGCTCAAGCCCGCGCTCGACGATTTCCGTGGTCAGATTGCGATGGAAGGCTTCGCCGAAAGGCATGCCAAAGTCGGTGCGGTCGACGTAAATCGGCGTATACCGGATTTGATCGACGTCCTGCCGACAATAGGGCTCGTGCGTTTCGGTTCGATCGTTCCAATAGGTCAAACCTTCGAGGCAACCAAGCACCTTCATCGCGGACTGTTCCGCGAGGATTTCCCAATGCACGCCACCGGCGAGCGTTTGCTGGCTCACATCGTTTATTTCCCGTCCCATCGGATAGGGAGACTGTGAGCACCCAACCACGGCAGCCAATGCGCCGACCGCGACCGCCGTCTTGAAAACCGACATGGAGATATACCCCTCGACCATTTCGCGTTTCGAACGAGCCATTGCGTGTCCCCGCTTCACCAACTGCCGTCGATGCGATTCATTAATTCCATGAGGCGCAAATCGAGCGCCGTCCGAGTGAATCAGAACCTGAATTTATTATTTATGCCGGTGAAACTGTGTGACGAGGCACCCACAAACCGAAAAATAATTTTTCCTCAAAAGCGATATATCGGGAGTCTCGATTTGATCTGCGCATTCGCGGGTTAAATGACTGATTTATCACTGTATTATCGCAACATCCGCGCGATGATCGATGACGACCGTAAGTCAGATTGCGGGCCGGCATTGGACGGATTCTGAGCCATGCAACAAATGCCGTCGAAAAGACCAAGCTACCGCCTTTTCGCTTCGGGAAATCAATGTGTTATCCGATTAGTGGCTGGGGAAAACCCGGTGTGGCAACGATCGCTTGTTGCAATTCCGCAACTAACCGCGCCTTTCCCCAATATTCTTGCTAGCCCAACAATAGCGGCGCGGATATCGACCATCGCGGAACCGCCACAATCGCACCGGCGGCAATCGCGACGCCGTAGGGTATGCCATTGCCTGGCAAATGGATGGCGTGCACCCAACCGACGGCCTCCAGACGGGCCGGCAGCCGAATCCGCCGGAAAACGAGGAGAGCCAATGAAAGGAGGCCACCGCACAATGCGACCAAGAAAACGTAGTCCATTAACCCGGACCAACCGGCCCAAACCCCGCCGGCCGCAAACAGCTTGACGTCTCCGCCACCGAACAGATTCAGTGCGAACAGGCCGATCCCGATGGCCAAGCAGCCGAGTCCGACCGCCAATCCGATCATCATGTCCGAAAGACCAAACCCGGCCGCCCAAGCCGCAGGGACGTACACCGCGACAATGATAATCGAGAGTTGATTGGGGATTTCGTAGCGATGAAGGTCGGACGCCGCCCCGACAAGCATCGATCCGATGAACAGCGCGAGCGCCAAGGCAAGCACGATTTCCGCCAATAAGTGCACAGCCGGTACCTGTGGCCGATGCCGCCGAGTTCCCGTGGACGCCCGGGGCGCCGCCTATTGCATATTCGCGAGCATGGTCAGACGCGGATGATCACGGATCACCAACGTCCGATGCTTGCGCTCGATAATCCCATCACGCGCCAGGGTTCCGATCGCCATCGCGACTTCGGTCTTCTCGGTACCCGATTTCGACGCGATCTCGTCGTGATTTGGCACTTTGTCGATGAGCCAGCTTCCATCGCCAACCGGGTTTGGCACCGCGAGCTGGATCAGCTCGGCAAACACACGTTGACGCGGTGACAATCCATCCGATTGAGCCGGTGCGGAAGCCTTGCTCTTTGCGCCCTGGGCCAAGCTTTCGATATGTCGAATGGCAATCGGCGGATGATCCATCAGGACCGACCGGAAGGCCTCTCCGGACAAAATGGCGATCAAGCCGCTTTCACCATCGCCGAGCGCAGCCGACAGCTTACCGCCATTAATTCCGCACAGGTCGCCGAACAGGCCACCCGTGGGGACTTGGCCAATCTCTTTTCGTTCGCCGTTTTTGGTTGCGCCGAACACACAGATCGTACCACTGGCGACGAACACCACCGGCGAGGCCTCGCCATCGTTATCAACGGCAATTTGTTTCGATCCCACATCGACCCAACGGCACTGCTTTTGAATTGCAGCCAAAGCGTCGGCCGGCATGCCGGCAAACAACTCTATTCCGCTTAGGCTACGATCTGCTTTCGCAGCGACGACAGTTTCCATTCCGGCCCTGTTTCTGGCATGGATTCGTGCGCCTGGGCGCTAGGCTCCCAAAAAAGCCCCGAATAAACATAGTCCGCCTTCCACAATCGGGTACCGACACGGCACAAAATCTCGAAATTTCGCGTTCCAGGATCTACTCTTCCGAGATCTCAATGTAGTTGACCACCTGCTTGACATCATCGGTTTCCAACGCCGTGTCAGCGGCACGATCGAATTCGCCCTGACTGCGCACGCGCCCAATCAGGTAGACGATGCCATTGATCACTCGTACGCGGACGTGATCGAACTCGATTTCATCGTCAAACAAAAAACTGGATTGGATCGATTTTTCGATAATGACGTCGCTGATAAATTCGCCAATCCCGTCGTCGCCGCCAATCTGAATTTCATTGATCACCTGCTTTACACCCTCGATATCGTGCGCAAGGGCGCCAGCGCGGTCCGCCGACGATCGTGTCTCAACCGAACCAATCAGTAAGATGCGGCCTCCATAGACGACCACACTGACGTCTTTAAAGGCGCCAAGGCCGTCATCAATCAGTCGGCGGTTGATTTCGAGCTTTATGACGTTGTCGTCGCGGGTTTGCTGCGCGTCGGAATCGAGGGTGGTGTCGCTTGAGTTTGCGCCGTCGCCCGTGCTACACGCCGCCTGGCCAAGCAAAACGGCGCAAACCGCGAATAACCCCAGAAACTTTTTGGTGCCGGCTGAGCTCATCGGATTTGCGTGCGCGCTCGCGAAAAATACATCGTCGATTTCGGTGGACCGCCAGGATCGAATCGGTCCGCGACTCAAGCTATGGCGGCACAGTATGTTTTCCACAGCTCGCTGACCGGCGCTCTCGTAACGGCTCGACCCGGGCCAAATGCCAGCGATAGAACGACTTTGTCACCTAATTTTGCAAGAGAGACACTCGAAAATGCCGCTACACGGAACGAATGGCCGCCACCGTATCTATCTAATGCGGCACGGCGCCGTGCGTTATTTCGATGATGAAGGAAAGCCGGTCAATCCTGTCACAGTTCAGCTGACCGAAGAAGGACGGACGCAGGCCGCCGCCGTCGGGGCCGCCTTGGCGGACGTGCCGATTGACCGGGTCGTGTGCTCCGGCCTGCCCCGCACGCGTGAAACGGCTGAGATCGTATCCCAAGGCCGAAATATTGCGATCGAAGATATGCCTGACCTCTCCGAAATTCGGGGCGGGCGCTTCTCGGATATTCCGCGCGAGCGCGTCGAGGCGGAAATTGTCTACGGATTTGAAGCGGCGGCCGAGCCTGGCGCCCGGTTCGCCGGCGGCGAACTGATCGTCGATTTCGAAAAGCGCGTGACGACCGCGTTTCGCCAGCTCCTCGACACCCCTGGTTGGACAAACATGCTTGTGGCCGCCCACGATGCGGTCAACCGTGTCTTGCTTGGTTGGACATGCGGAGCCGGTTTGGCGGCGGTCGCCAGCTTTGAACAAGATATGGGTTGCTTGAATATCGTCGACGTCGATCTCGTCGACGGATCGATTATTCGTAGGCTAATTAAAGCCGTTAACGTAACGCCTTACAACCTCGCCAAATTGGGGCTCAATCGGACCAGCATGGAACAGGTCATGGCGAGTTATTTGGACAAAGCGAGCTAGTTCCCAGGCGGTTCGTTCGAGGCCGGAAAGCTTTGCGGCGCGTCGCTCGCGAGACCGAAGAACACGTCGCTTTCATGCCACAAGGTAATTTCCACGCCGTCCTTGATCGCTGTGCGATCGGCCACGTTTTCCAGGTCGGGCGTGAGACCGGTTACGTAGAGCGTGTGAATGATGTTGCTGGCCTGGTCGCGCAATTTGAGCTGCGCGGCAAGATTGCCATGAATTGAACAATAGCGCCCACCGATCAGCTCGAAACCCTGCAACAGTCGCTCGGGTCGCGGTACCCTGAATTCCAACCTCTCGAGCGCCTGACCGATATCTTCAAACGTGTTCGCAGTCACCTCGACCGCGAGCTGTTTCTGATGATTCATGGCGATCTCAGCCAGCACCCGTTTCGTGGTGTCCCGCTCCGTCAAATAGAAGTGAAGAAACCCAAAGCCGAGCAGCAGCGTCGCTGCCACGGCTGCGATCCGCATGTACCACACCCGCGGCGATGTCACGCGGGGCGCTGCGTTCGACAGAATCGCATCAACGCGCGACTTGGGAAGCGTCGCATCCTCGTAATAGTCCTTAATCAAACGCTCGAGGTCGCTCATTTCTGAAGCCCTCCCGAACCAGCCGCCGCCACGTCGCCTTCAAGATCAGTGAGCGCATGGCGGAGTTTTTGTTTCGCGCGGTGCACAAGACTTAAAACCGTACCGCGCGACCTTTCCGTGAATTCGGCAACTTGTTGAGCCGTGTACCCTTCAATCACCATCAAGAACAACGCTTCGCGTTCTTCGGGCCGAAGCGCTCTCAACGGTGCCTCAAGATCGCGCGCAACCAGGCGCGCATTGAGTGCACCGTCTGCCTCTTCCACCGTATCAACCGTCTCATCCAGCGGTTCAAACACCACCAGACGATCACGTCGAAACCGGTCAATGTGGATATTTCTGATGGTCGTAAAGAGAAGAGATTTGCCGCCGACCGAACCACCGTGCCGGTGCAGTCGAAACCAGGCTTCCTGCACCAAATCTTCGGCATCCTGATGGGTAGCGCGCAGCGAGAGCGCATAGCGAAACCCGGCTTGCAGCAAATCCCGATCATTCATACCGTCAGCCTGCGCAGCTCACCCTCGACCGCGTCGTAGAATATGTATTCACCATCGATCGTGTTCGACGCCACGCGCTCCAGCATGGCCTTCTTAATGTTGGACAGGAATTCGCCCTTGATGCTCGGATCATCGGCAGCGAACGCCGTGGCGGACATTGTCAGCATAAAGGCGCCCAACTTGGCGATGGTGAGTGACTTAGTCATCAGGGCCTCCGGTCAATGATGCTCGCAACAAGGCGCACCGGATACACGTTCGCCACTTAGATACAACGATTCAGGCGTCGATTTGATTGCAACCTAGGCGAAATGGCCGTGCTGTGGCGCCATTGCCCTGTGCGGACGCACCTCATTCCTTGGTCGATGGTGTCAAATCCGGACCAAAATCGCCCTCGCCACCACCGATCGGCAGGACCGGAATGGTCATGAAGTCCTCCGGTATCTGGCCGGTCAGCGCATGCAGGAATGCGGTGATGTCGGCCACTTCGTCATCTGGAAGTTCGGTACCGAGCATTTTGCTACCCATGACCCGTACCATCGTAGGTAGGTCTCGAATTACGCCAGCGTGCGTGTAGGGCGGCGTCATGGCGACATTCAACAAAGATGGCACCTTGTAGGTGAACTTATCGTTCTCATCGCCGGTCACCTTGTAACGACCGACATGGTGCATGCCGCCATCGATCTCGAACTTTTGGAATGAGAAGTTCGAGAAATAGGGCGAGGTATGGCATCCGATGCAGCCGCGATCGACAAAGGCGGCCATGCCACGTTTTTGCTGTTCCGTCATGGCCGACTCATCGCCGTTCAGCCAACGCGCCAACGGGTAGTCCGGGGTGATAAGGGTTCGCATGAACGTGGCAATCGCCTTGCCAATCGTCTCCTCGTCCAAGGGACGGCCGTAGGCTTCTTGCGACAAATCACGATAGCCGGGGACGCGGTTCAAACGCTCGCCAACCTCTTCGGGCCAGCTACGCGACGCGACATGCGACCGAATGGCGGCGAGCGCTTGGTCTTCAAGCGTGGCCGCGGAACCATTGAAGAACTGCGATGTGTGAAATGCGGCATTCAAGACCGTGTGCGCGTTGGCGGCGTGTATTTCGCCAAAAACACCAACCGACCGGTCCATCGGCTCGGCACCATAATAAGCAGGGTGATGACAAAAGCCGCAGCTTGTGGCGCCCGTCTTCGAAGTGCGACGATCCCAATAGAGCATCTCGCCGAGTTTGACGCGCTTCTCGGTGATTGAGTTGTCCGCTGGAATCAGCGGCAACGCCGGAATCGGATTCAACAGCTCACGATAAGATGCGTAATCGGAGTCTTCGGCAGCCGCAGGAAACGAAAATGCGACGCCACACGCCACCAGCAGCGCGATCGAATTGACCCGTAATGATTGTCGCAAGTTCATTGAATGTTTCTCCCACCGTAGCAACGACCGTGTTTTCTGACGCACACCACGCACACGCCGGTCACACATGCTGCGCAAGCGCGGTCCGGCTCTAGGGGCTAACGAGCCGACGAGGCGTTTGATTGCATCGGGAAGAAATTGCAGGACTGGCAGGACCGATACACGAATTCTTAAGCCGTGGCCGATTCAATGGCCCTGCCGGGATAGCCGTTCACGATGGCCGAGCGGCTCGCGTTTGTCCCACGACCGGAGGTCCGGTGAAAGGCCCACAATTCACAGTCGAATTTCCGATGCCGGACGGCCGCCGACTGCGCAATCGGTCGGATGGCCTGGTCAGCGTATTGCCCGTCGTCCAGTTTGACGCCGACGGACTCACCACGACGCACAATGCCGACTTTCTCGACGACCCGGCCTTCCAGAAAGCGTATCAGGCCGGCGTAAACACCGGCCACCGGATTATGGATCCGGCCAAGTTGCATATTGAATGGCGCGTCTACGTTTGCTGCTGGGCCGCAACGCATGCCGCGCATCTACCGGGTGATTTCGTTGAATGCGGCGTAAGTACGGGCATCGTTTCACGCGCCGTGGTCGATTACGTCGATTTCAATTCTTTGGACAAGGTATTCTACCTTTTCGACACGTATGAGGGCATTCCGGAATCGCAAATGAGTGAGACGGAGCGCCCGCTCGCACTCAGCAAAAACGAACGCCACTATTTCGACTGCCTGTCGCTCGTCGAACAGACATTTTCGGCTTATCCCGGCGTTCAGCCCATAAAGGGGGTCGTACCGGAGTCGCTTGAATCGGTGGACATTGCGCGTGTTGCCTATCTGCACATCGATATGAACATTGCGGCGCCGGAAATCGCTGCGGTGAGCCACTTTTGGGACCGAATGGTCACGGGCGGCGTGATTGTCTTCGATGATTACGCCTCGCTCGCGCATACCTCGCAAAAGATTGCACTCGACGCGCTCGCGGCAAAGTTTGGCGCACGAATTTTGTCTATGCCGACCGGGCAAGGGCTCTTGCTCAAGTTCTAACCATGAGCATAGCAATGAAATCGAAAGATCAAATTCCCGTCACACTCATCGTCCCGACCGTGGCAAGTCGTGCTGATCTGTTCCGCCGTGTTTTGATTCATTTCGAACTTTATCACTATCGGGGCCCGATCCTGGTTTCGGATCACAGCGCGGAGTCGGATCGGGATATCCTTGCCGGTGTTGCAAGCAAGTTCCGAAGCCTTGACGTGACTTTCCGCTATCACGACCCCGAACTACCGTTTCTTGAGCGCCTCGCGGATTGCGCAGAGCTAGCGACGACACCCTACACGGCCTTACACGCCGATGACGATTTCATGCATTTCGGGGCCTTGGCGTCTTGCACCGATTTCTTGAATGCCAACGCCGATTATGCCGCGTGCAAAGGCCGCATGGCCTTCTTCCGGATTAAGAACAATGACTTGAAGGTCAGTGGGCATCGCGGCCGCACCCGCAATGAACCCAACGTCTTTACGCGTCTCACGCGACACCTCAGTAGCTTTACGGCGACACTCTACTCGGTGCATCGGCGCGAGCAGTTCATCGAAAGCTGCCGCCGAACGCTGGAAACAACGCGGAACGTGATTTTTTGGCAGTATCTTTCGTCTTGCATCACCATTGTTCAAGGCAAGCTCCAAACCTTGGATGAATTGTTTTATATGCGCCAGCAGAACACCACGGGCTGGCAGCAAACCTTGATCAATGAACGTGACACCGAGCATTGGCCGTACCTCATCACCTCACCAGAATTTTCTGGTTACATGGACGAGTTTCGGCGCGGACTTCTGGCAATATTGGAAGAAAAAGCGGGGCCCGCACCCGACGGATTCTCTGCTTCGTTTGAAGACGCGCTTGTTTGGTTGGTTCGCCATGGAATAGCCAAACAACAAATGGAGCCTCCGGAGCTACGTGAGGAACAACTCTACAAGAAATTCGGCGATGCAACGACGGCCGAAGCGCGGTTTCTCGGCACTTGCGTCGCCACAGCGGCCGAGCCCAGCCGAATGCGCGCCCAGGGCCTCCGTCAGCTCGAGAACCAACCTGCGAGTTAAGGCTTTAGCGCGACATGCTTCTCGCGCAGTTCCACACCTAAGCGCTTTCCGCCAGCACGCCGCGGAGGAATATGTCGAGGACACCTGATCCCGGTGCCTGACGCCCCGCCTCTCCTTCACCAGCCGCCAGAAGACGCGTCACCAAGCGCTCGCCAAGCGTCGCCGCCATGACCGATCGAAATGCCGCCGCGCCCCCAATCGAATTGAGCCGCCCGGACGCCTCAAGCCTACCGGAGGCCCGGGCAAAAGCCGGCCGAAGACGTGCATATAAAGCCGACCAATGCTGACAACCGAATTCCAGGACGTCGATTAGGAGAAGGTCGAACCAATCGCGACCCGTGGTCGTGGTTTGGCCGTTCGGCAACTCGAACCTCTCGAGCGCCGTCCGAAGCTGTTGCTCGAAATCCCGCGACGTTTTCGACCGCGAATGGTCTAAGGCCAGTAAATCATCGACAAGACGGTCGAACGGGTTGAACGCCTCAAACGTCGCTGCAAACAGCGCTTCCTTGCCGTCAAAATGGTTATACGCTGCACCTTGCGACAATTCCGCCGCCCTAGCAACGTCAGCCATGGAGGTGCCGTGATATCCGGCCCGCGCGAAGGTAAGAAAGGCTGCGCCAACCAAGCGCCGCCGCGTTACGGCAACGCGCGACTCCCGTCGACGAGCCCGGAACGGGTGTTCCGCGTCTTCGTGTTGGATTTCGAGGGCGATCACCTGGGCGCCAGCCATAACTCACTCCGTAGTTTGGTGCGATGGCACCAGACTAGAGCGCAAGGTTTAATGAACGATTAGTTTCCGGCCAAAAACAGCTCTGTGCTTTTCAGGCGAAGAAGTGACAAATCGGTCGTCGTCGATCCAACCGATATGCGACGGCGCACAAGGGCGCAAACCGAATGAACACTCACTCGCTATCGCCGGCCACCGTCCGGCTCGCCCCGCAAAGTGAATGAATGTTCACTCTTTATCCAGCGCACCGTCCAGGAGGATAGCCGCGTGAACCGCCTGACGCCCGGTGCCGTCAGCGATTTGGTGTCGGCAGCTCGTTCCATCGGCCACCGCAACGGCATCCTCTGACGTGGAGTCCAATGCCGGGAATAGATCGAGACCACCGATCCGCATGGAAATGTCGTACGTCTCCGCCTGATATCCGAAAGCACCCGCCATGCCGCAACAAGTCGACGCGATCGGTTCCGCTTTGAGGTCCGGAATCCAACTCAGCGCTTCTTGAACCGACGTCGCTTCCTCAAACGCCTTCTGATGACAGTGACCATGCACGAATACCGTCTTAGCCCCGCTCCCGCGCAGCGGAAGTTCGAGACGGCCCGCCGCCCTTTCTCGCACGAGAAAATGCTCGAACGTCACCGCCGCGTCCGCAATTGCCGTGGTCTTGGCGTCCGGCAGCAACACGGTCCACTCGTCGCGGAGCGTGAAAAGGCACGACGGCTCCAAACCGACAATCGCCGCGCCGCGTTCGACAAACGGGCTAAGCGCGTCGCGTGATCGCACCGCTTCCGCGCGTGCCTGATCGATGGCGCCGACAGCAAGAAACGTCCGTCCACAGCAAAGCGGGCGTGCGCCCGAAGTCGGCCGTGCGATATGAACGCGGTATCCGGCCGCGCCCAGCACGCGCCGCGCCGCCCTTAAATTTTCCGGCTCAAACCAGGTCGAAAAGGTGTCGGCGAGGAGCACGACCTCCGGGCCCGTGCCGTCGGGCTCTGGCGTTTCGGTGAAGGGATCTGCGTGCCATTCCGGCAATGATCGGTGCCGGCTGAGGCCAAATATCTTCTCGCCGATCGCTCGAAGCGGCCGCAACCGATTGCGCGCATTCGCGAGACCGCGCAGCCGCGACACCGTCGGTGCATAGCGCGGCAACCAACCGATGAGGCGGTCACGGTTGGTCAATCCATGCAACTGGGCGCGGCGATGCAGCACTTCGATTTTCATGCGCGCCATGTCGACGCCGGTCGGGCATTCGCGCTTGCACCCCTTGCATCCGACACACAGCGCCATGGTCTCGGCCATTGCGTCGGACGCGATGGCATCCGGCCCGAGTTGACCGGTGAGCGCCAGCCTGAGGCTATTCGCGCGGCCGCGCGTTAGATGCTTTTCGTCGCCGGTGGCCCGATAGGACGGACACATCACGCCGGGCGCGGCTTTTCGGCACGCCCCATTGTTGTTGCACATCTCAACGGCGCCGAGGAACCCGTCAATGCCCGGTTTGCCCCATGCCGACCAATCGAGAACCGGATCGAAGGACCGCGGCGCGTAGTCCGGTCCGTAACGGAACAGAGCGCGGTCGTCCATGCGATGGGGCCGTGTGATCTTGCCGGGATTGAATAGGCCCGTTGGATCGAACCGATCCTTCACCGCTTCAAAAGCGCGCGTTATGCGTGGCCCGAACATCGCTTCGTGAAACTCGGACCGGACAATGCCGTCGCCGTGCTCACCCGAATGCGATCCCTTGTAGGCGCGCACCATCTCGAAGGCTTCCTCGGCGATCGCCCGCATGGCTTTGACGTCGCGCTCGTCCTTCATATTCAGCACCGGCCGAACATGCAGGCAGCCGACCGAGGCATGGGCATACCACGTGCCCCGCGTCCCGTGCTTTTGGAATATCTCTGTCAGGCGATCCGTGTATTCAGGCAAATCCTCAAGCGAGACCGCGCAATCCTCAACAAACGAAACGGGCTTGCCATCGCCCTTCATCGACATGACGATATTGAGACCCGCTTTGCGCATGTCCCATACGGCTGCCTGGCCGTCGGGGTCATACACCTCGTTGACCGCGTTCGGATGACCAAGGTCACCGAGCTGCTCAACAAGTTGCTTGAGCAATCTTTTTTGCTCGCTCGCATCTTCGCCCGCGAATTCGACGAGCAGGATCGCTTCCGGCGCACCGCGCACGAAACGCTCAATCGTCTTGCGATATAGAGGGACGTCACGCGCAAGGTCGATCAGATTTCGATCCGCGAGTTCGACCGCCGACGGTGCAAGCGCAACAATATGTCGTGTTGCCGCCATGGCGTCGCGCAGCGACTGGAAATGGCAGATGCCGAGGACCTTGTGCGTCGGCAATGGCTTTAGGTCGAGCTCGAGGCGCGTGAAGAACCCGAGCGTCCCTTCCGAGCCGACCAAGAGCTGCGCCATGTTGTGCCCGTGCGGGGACAGCGTATCGATATTGTATCCGCCGACGCGACGCAGCAATTTCGGAAACCGTGCCTCTATCTCGTCGGCTTCACGCGCAGCCAGCACGCGCATGTCTTGAACCAAGTCCGCGTATCCAACCTCGGCGTCGAGACCATCAAGATTCCCCGGCACGGCGGCGAAGCGATGGCGTTCGCCCGATGCCATCATTGCGTCAATCGATCGCACATTGTGAACCATGTTGCCGTAACGAATGGAGCGCGCGCCGCAACTGTTATTGCCGGCCATACCACCCAGCGTGGCGCGATTGCCCGTCGAAATGTCGACAGGGAAAAAAAGTCCGTGCGGCCGTAGGGTCGCGTTCAACTCATCGAGCACCAAGCCGGGCTCGACCTCCACTCGGCGTTCTTCAACGTTAAGAGCGGTCACACGATTCAGATATTTTGATGTGTCGACAACCAGCGCCTCACCGACCGTCTGGCCGCACTGGGACGTCCCGCCGCCGCGGGGCAGGACCGGCACGCCTTGTTCCCGTGCGATTGTCAGCGCGGCATCGATGTCGCTGTCGCTCTTGGGCACCACGATGCCCAGCGGCATGATTTGATAAATTGAGGCATCGGTCGCGTATCGGCCCCGGCTGAACGGGTCGAATAGAACCTCGCCTTCAATCGCCTGCGTCAGCTGGCTGGCCAGAGCACTGTCGCCGATGCGTGATTTATCTGTTACTAGACCCGCCATTCCGTTCCATTTGGCGCCGTCGTGGCGCCGCTCAACTATAGCGAAGCATGTCTCAAAGCAATCGCACGCCGGTGAAGCGCGGCCGACAATTTCTCCACATTCCCGGCCCCACCATGATGCCCGACCGCATTTTGCGGGCCATGGACCGGCCGGCCATCGACCATCGCGGGCCCCAGTATGCCGAAATCGCCGATCGGTGCTATGCCGGCGTGAAGGCCGTCTTCAAGACCGAGCACCCGGTGCTGATTTCGGCGTCGGCTGGCCACGGCGCGTGGGAGGCCGCGTTAACCAACACTTGCTCGCCGGGCGACCGCATTCTGATGTCGGAGACCGGCGCCTTCTCCGCCCAATGGAAGCAAATGGCTGAGTCCTTCCGTCTCGAAGTCGACTATGTGCCCGGCGATTGGCGACACGGCGTCGATCCCGCGGCAATCGAAGCAAGGCTGGCGGAAGACAAGGCGCACGCGATCAAAGCCGTGGCCATTGTTCATAATGAAACCGCGACCGGCGTCACGAGCCGCGTCGCCGAGGTGCGGAAAGCGATCGACAATGCCGACCACCCGGCGCTCTATCTCGTCGACACTATTTCATCGCTCGGATCGATGGATTTCCGGATGGATGAATGGCAGGTCGACGTGGCGATTGGCGGCTCGCAAAAAGGATTCATGCTGCCGCCGGGGCTGAGCTTCACAGGCGTCAGTGACAAGGCGCTCCAAGCCGCGAAGACGTCGGGCACGCCGCGTCATTATTTTGACTGGGCGCGCATGTTGCCCGACGGCAAGACGCCGACCTTTCTCAGCACGCCGCCGACAAACCTGATCTTCGGCTTGGCGGAGGCACTCGACATGTTGGAGGAAGAAGGGCTCGACGCCTGTTTCGAACGTCACGCGCGCCTCGCCGAGGCCACGCGCCGCGCCGTGACCGGTTGGGGCTTGGAATTGAATGCCAGTGACCCCGGCGAACGGTCCAATTCGATCACGGCCGCGCTGATGCCAGAGGGGCACGATGCCGATGTCTTCCGGTCGTTCTGTCTCGACCGCTACAATTTGGCGCTCGCGGGTGGGCTCATGAATCTGCAGGGCAAGCTAATCCGGATCGGCCACTTGGGCGATCTCAATGAACCGATGATGCTTGGCACGCTGGCGACGATCGAGGCGGCGCTTGCCGCCACGGGCGTGCCGCACGCGGCCGGCGGCATCAACGCCGCGATCGCATATTTGGCGGAGGCTGACAATGGATGAGCTGATCACTCTCACCGCGCGCGAAGCCGTTTCGCGCCTGAAATCGGGCGCTGTTTCACCGCTCGAACTCATTGACGCCGCCGAAGCGCGGATTGCGGAGACCGACACAACGCTCAACGCGATGCCGACACTGTGTGTCGATCGCGCGCGCGCCGACGCCCAACGTCTTATGAGCCATCCGCCGGCAGACCCGCCGCCGCACTACTTGTACGGATTGCCGATCGCGGTGAAGGATCTCAACGAAGTCGAGGGCGTGCGCACCACGTTCGGCTCCCCCATCTATGCCGACCATATTTCCGAGTTTTCGGACTACATGGTCGAGCGGCTGGAAGCCAATGGCGCGATCGTGATTGGCAAATCCAACACGCCGGAGCTTGGCGCCGGGTCTCAAACCTTCAACGAAGTTCTGGGGCGCACCGGCAATCCGTGGAATTTGAAACTGACGCCGGGAGGCTCGTCGGGCGGCGCGGCCGCTGCGCTCGCGGCCGGTCAAGTCTGGCTGGCCACGGGCAGCGATCTCGGCGGCAGCCTGCGCAATCCGGCAAGTTTCTGCTCGGTGATCGGCGTGCGGCCCAGTCCGGGGCGCGTCGCGCATGGTCCGAGCGGCCTGCCGTTCGGCGACATGGCCGTACAAGGGCCGATGGCGCGTAACGTCGCCGATGCCGCCTTGATGCTCGACGCGATGGTCGGGCGCCATCCGGACGACCCGATCTCGTTGGAAGCGCCAGCAACGCCTTACTTGTCCGCCGTTCAATCCCCGGTTTCGCCAAAGCGCGTTGCCTTTAGCCCCGATCTCGGTTTCATGCCGGTCGAACCCGAGGTCGCAGAAATCTGCGCGCGCGGCGCCCAGGATTTCGCGCAATTGGGCGCGACGGTCGAAAATGATTGTCCGGATTTCTCAGGCGCGAAAGACGCGTTTCACGTGCTGCGCGCGCTCGCCTTCGCGACCAGCCGCGGCGGGTTGCTCGACGATCATCGCGCTCTGCTCAAGGAAGAGATCATCTGGAACATTGAGGCGGGTCGGGCTTTGTCGCTCGAAGACATTTCGCGTGCGCAGATCGCCCGTGGCGCGCTCTACCACCGTTTTGTGCGCTTCTTCGAGGACTATGATTTGCTGGCGTGTCCTGCGGCAATCGTGCCGCCGTTCGATGGCGATATCCGCTGGCCCCGCGAAGTCGCGGGCACAGAATTGCCGACCTATATCGACTGGCTACAAATCTGCGGGGCCATCACGCTGACCGGGTGTCCGGCACTTTCCGTTCCTTGCGGCTTCACGGAGAATGGCCGTCCAATCGGACTTCAAATCGTCGCGCCACCGCGCCGTGAAGACCTGTTGCTCGGCGCCGCGCAACTTTTCGAACAAGCTCATGACTTTGCGGGCATGGTGCCGCTCGATCCAAAACCGGCGCGCTGAGAGCCTACTTGGCGCAATAAGATGTCAGGCGTGGGATTTAAGTGGCAAGCTCAGGCGTTGCAGATTTGCCCGCATCCGTTACGACAACTTCAGCCGGCACGACCCGATTGCGACCGTTTTTCTTAGCGATGTAGAGCGCGGCATCTGCGCGCTGCATTATCGGCTCGATCGTGTCGTCTTGCGGTAAGTAGGTCGCAAGGCCAATGCTGACACTCGCCTGAATCGACAACCCATCCCAGTGAGTAGAGGAAGCGGCGAGATCGCGACGAAGTCGTTCCATAGTCGCGCAAGCGGCATCGGGGGGTGTGCTGGGCATGAGTACCGCGAATTCTTCACCACCGATCCGTGCAAATACGTCCGAGGCGCGCAGGATCGAATTGGACATCTCAGTGACTCGCTGAAGTACCGCGTCGCCGGCTGAGTGACCGTAAGTGTCGTTGATTGTCTTGAAGTGATCGAGATCGAGGATTGCGAGCGAGAGTTGCTCGCCATACCGCTTGGAGCGGCTAATCTCGTGGACAGCGCGATCGAGGAAGGTACGACGATTGTAGGCGCCGGTGAGGAAATCGGTGCTGGCGCGCTCCGACAACAGCCGCTCCCGCTCCACCTCCTGTGTGACGTCGCGCTCGATCGCCGCGAAATGCGTAGTCCAACCGCCCGAGTCCTTCAGCGGCACGATATTGATGTCCAGCCAATAGCTTTCGCCATATTTGCTGTAGTTCTTGATGATCGTCCGAACCGGCCGCTTTTCGGCAAGCGCTTCACCGATAAGCCGCATGCTGTTTGGATCCGTCTCTTCGCCTTGCAGAAACCGCGGCGATCGTCCGATCGCCTCATCGCGCGAGTAGCCAGTTAACGTGGAAAATGCCTCGTTGACAAAGATGATCTCGGGTCCCGGTTCGCTTATCCGGTCCGCCTTCGTAACGATCACGATGTCATTGGCATTTGCGACGATGCTTTCGAACGAGAAGCCGTATTCTTTCATGTCTTAAACTTGTTGCCCCACCCCGGTCGAGCCGCCCTCCAATCGCCCCTGCGATCAAAGCGGATTCGGCCCAACCTATTGCAATGATGGTTCAAATCGGGGGCAGGGCAATAGCGCCGCGGCAAATAGGGAATGCGCCAACCCAGGCTTTGGACGCCGCGGGGCGCGAAAATCGGTATGAGACGTCCCTTATGATCACGCCGCAAGAAAGCCGAATTGGCGTTATGACGGGGTCAATTCAGGTTCGTCAGAGTCCGCCATCGCATCGGAATTTGACGCAATCGGATTTCGTCCGTCCGATTTCGCCTGAATCAGCGCCGCGTCGGCCCGTTGCATGATGGGTTCGATGGACTCGTCGAAGGGCAGATAGGTGGCAAGTCCGATGCTCACGCTTGGCTGAATTGACCGGCCATCCCAATGAATGGGCGTCGCCGCCACATCGCGGCGTACGCGTTCCATCGTTGCCCGAGCCGCCTCTGGCGCGGTGCTCGGCATCAACACGGCAAACTCCTCACCGCCGATCCGCGCAAAAATATCGGTGCCGCGCAGGATCGAATTGCATGTTGCGCTGAACGCCTGCAGGACGGCGTCGCCAGCCGCGCGGCCATAGGTTTCGTTGATCGCCTTGAAATGGTCGAGGTCGAGGATCGCCAACGCCAACGGGTCGCCGTAGCGCTTCGCGCGGTTAACTTCCTGGCCGGCATGCGCCAAAAACGTCACGCGATCGCTCGCACCGGTCAGCGAGTCGGCGCCGGGCCGGTCCATGGACCACCAAGCCCCCTCGGCCATTTCCGTCACAGCACGTTCGAAGGCGGCAAAGTGGGTCAAGGTGCCGTTCTCGTCGGTCAGCGGGAATATATTGAGGTCGACCCAATAGCTCTCGCCTGACTTGCAGTAATTCTTCAAGACAGTTTGAACGGGCTGCACATTTTGCAATCCATCGCGAAGTGTGGCGATGCTGGATGTGTCTGTCTCTTCACCCTGCAAGAAACGCGGAGACCGCCCAAGCGCTTCTTCCCGGGAGTAGCCCGTGAGGCGCGAGAACGCATCGTTGACGTAAACGATTTCCGGACCCGGCTCGGTGATTGGGTCGGCCTTTGTGACGATGACCGCGTCGTTGGTGTTGGCGACGATGCTCTCGAACGAGAAACCTTGCTCTGTCATTTCTTTCATCCGACGGGCCGTATCACCGTTTCGCGTAAACATATCGCCGTGCAAGTCAAACACCACGCGCGCGCCATTTGCGACTCAAAGTCCGAACACAACAATTCCGCGAAAATGAAAATGGACCATAAGTCCAATTGGACAAGAGTCGCGGCAGTCGATGACCCCGTGACGCGCAAAACGACCGCCTGCGGTTCGACTGTTTGCCGGAGCGATCGCGTCGTATACTCCGTGGGCCGCAGCATCGGGATACCCTTGGCAACGAGAGTTAGGGCGGACCATGGCGCAAGAACCAGCAACGACGAACGCCAGCCAAACAGAATATCGCGTACTCGAAGAGCGCGTTCTTGATCGCGATCAGCTGGGTGCGAGCGCGGCTTACCTCAATCTTTATCGCGCCGGCGCACCTTTGGCGGAGATCCTGCGCGAGGCCATCCGCATTCACGCCCCCTATACGCATGTGCCGTATCACGAACGGATTGACGACGGCTACATCAACTTCGTCAACAATGATCATTGTTTGTTGAGCGCCCGCGCGACCATGCATTTGTCGCAAATGGTCGCGCCGGAACTCGCCGGTCTGCCGATGGCGCAGACGATTTGGTACATCCCGACCGGCCTAGATATTTGGAACCAGAAACTCAACCGGGCCCCAGGACACTATACAAGGGGTTTCGAGCAACCGGCGGGCCCACCGCCAACGCCCATCGTACATTGGCCCGACCAACCGGCCAGCACGGTACGCGGATCGTTTCAGGCGGCATTGGACGAATGGATGACCTTGGTCCACCGAGGCCAAGTGATCGATGCGTATCGATTGTTTTTGGGCATGACGAACGACGCGTCGAACCGTCCCAAAGCTCTTGCACAACTCGTATTTGCCGGGCTCATGGATTTGCAGGACCGCGTCCACCTTAACCGCTCCTATACCACCGGACATAAAGCCTATCGCGCGCGCGCGACAGTTGAGCTCGGTTCGTATATCGGGTGGGACGATGCACACGATGTCATTTACGCGGGCGCCTTGGATATGGCCGTCGGGCCACGCTGGTATTCCACCTATGAACTGGCTTGCAACGCAATCAAGACCATGATTGACGAAGAGCCACTACGGGCCATTC
Organism: Alphaproteobacteria bacterium; assembly: GCA_028289725.1. GTDB lineage: Bacteria > Pseudomonadota > Alphaproteobacteria > UBA7887 > UBA7887 > JAKZSU01. The sequence continues at coordinate 9,035 of JANQOH010000142.1, read as the reverse complement.
CCTATGCCGGTGCCTCAGAGCGGGAAACCTTGGTTTGGCGTCAATGGGAGCCTGTCGAAGACGAAGATCGGGCCATAATGGTCGACGCACTCGTCAATCAGCCCGAGCCCGCCGCACACCAGCAAATCAGTCGTTTATTGCTGGACGGAAAAGCACCGCGCCACGTGATGGACGTGATTCAGATTGCGGCGGCGCGGGTTCTTCTCGAAACGCGGGAGGAGCTCAATTTTTCGATTCCGCAGCATTGTTCCGAGTACTGCAATACGATGCGCTGGTTCGGCGACGAATTTGGTCACCCGCAGCGGACAAAGTTTTTGTACACGGCCGCCTCCTTCGTGACACGCAATGCCGAGCACCAGCGAACCACGGGAGACAAGAACGCCTTCTCCGCCAAGCCACCGGCCAATGCGAACAAGCTTTCCATGAACCGAAAGCTGATCGAACTCGACAAGGCGTTGCTCGCCCTCGACACCGACGCGAGCTTAGCCTGGACCCAAGCTTGCATCGAATATGGTGACGATCGGGACGAGTTGATCCGGACCTTGGCCGGTGCAGCCTGCAAAATCGGCAACGATCCGCACAACCAAGAAATCGCGCTCTGCTTCCTCGAGGACTATGGCCGCTCAACCGCGCCGGACAAGGAACTGCTCCTGCTCTGTTGCGCGCATCACACGGCGTCACATCGGAAATATGGCGACTATCTTGAGTGCTATCATCGCTATTGTAGCGCCACCGATATAGAGCCGACGGCCTGAAAGATGGATCGCGTCATGCGAGCATTTACCGAGTCTACCGACATTCTCATGGACGGCGATGCGCTCGACGCGCGCGCGAAGCGGGGCGGCTACTTGTTCATCAAAGGCCTGCTGCCGCGCGAAACGGTGCTCGAAGTGCGGCGGCAATGCCTGAAAATCGCCGCAAAGGCGGACTGGATTTTGGCCGATCAGCCTCTATTGGACGCCGTGGCTGATCCGCGCCAAGCCTGTGCCGACCCTGAGGCGGCCTACGTCGCGGTCTTGAAGGACATCTATCGGCTCGAAGCGTTGCACGCGCTAAAACACCATCCGGCGATTGTCGGCTTGTTCGAGCGCATGTTCGGCGAGCCGGTTTTGGTTCACCCCATGGTGATCCCACGCAATATCTTTCCGCAGCGTCCCGATCTCACGACGCCGCCGCATCAAGACTTCGTTCACATTCAAGGCACGCCTGAGTGCTACGCGGTTTGGATTCCGTTGTCCGACTGTCCGGTCGCGATGGGCGGTTTGCAGATTGCCGAGGCGTCGCATACGCAGGGCGTGCACAACTTCAAAGTGTCGTTGGGCGCCGGCGCCATGGAAGTGGCGGACCCCTTGGACGGCCGCTGGGTAGGAGGCGATTTTGCCGCAGGCGACGTCGTGATCTTTCATAGCATGGCCGTGCATCGGGCGGGGGCGAACCTCACCAAGCAATTACGCCAATCGATCGACGCACGTTACCAAAGAGCCAGCGATCCAATCGTTGAAACGTCGCTCCTACCCTACGCGGGCATGGGGTCTTGGGACGACATCTATGCCGGATGGACATCCGACGAACTAAAGTATTATTGGCGTGCGCAGAACCCGCGCCTCGCAGCGTTTGATCGCAAGTACTATGAGACGCGCGACCAAATGGCGTTCGACCTGGCACGTGCGGGAGACCAAACGGCCCGTGCCGCTCTTTTGCGTATCGTGCAGCGCGATCCAGATCCGGAAAAGTGCGCGCTGGCATCAAGCCTCGTTGCTAATCTGGACGGCGACGCGCCGGCATCTGGGCAAAAACTGCGTTAGTTAGGCATACAATGGATCTCATCGACAATGAACGCGGTGGTTACCGTTTTCTGAGTGGCATTCCACCTTATTCATCCGGCGTAGTCGCAATGCCCGGGCACGAAATCGTGCATGTCACGCTTCGCCGTCCGGTGCCGTATCGCGAGGGATTTAGGATCATTGAGAGCCGGCTTGCGCAGGTTGGCCGATCGCGGCAAGCGCTCTGTGCCATTGCGCTCCGTTGCCCAAAGCCGATGTCGTTCGATGGTTTCGCCAGTTTCAATCGCGACTACCGAGCCCTCCTTGAGGAATGGGAGTTGTTGGTCGACGGAGAGAACCCGATCGCCCGCACCAACGTGTCACCTGTCCACGCGACGCCAGAGGAGCCTGTTCTTTACAGCTATGCTTTCACACTCCCGGACGATGCCCCTCTTCCGACATTCGTGGTTGCGGGCGCGGGCGATGTCGACCGTCAGTCATTGGAAGAAGAGACCATTGTGCGAGAAGGCGAAACCACGCCGGAAGCGATGACGGAAAAAGCGCAGCATGTCATGAACATCATGCAGCAGCGTGTCGACGGGTTATGCGTCTTGTTGAGCGACATTACACACGCGAATGTCTATACGGTGCAGGAGATTCGCCCCTACCTTTCGAGCGCAATTCTGGAACCGCTCGCCGGCGCATCGATCCACGGTATCCATTGGCACTATGCCCGGCCGCCGATCGAAGGCCTAGCGTTCGAGATGGATCTGCGCGGCGTGCGAAGGGAGGAAGTCGAGGCGCCTGCCTGAGTTCGTTCAGCAAACCCGGATGAGTTTCCGAATCTCTCGGCGCTCCATTGCAGCGCCAACGACTATTCAGACGGTTCGTCAGGCTGAGTTAGTACCAATAGTACGGATATCCGAATCCGAACGCATGATACGGGTAAGCACCAAATCCGTACCGGTGACCAAAACGGAAATGTCGGTGCCCAAAACCGTGCCCAAAGCCAAAGCCGTAGTAGAGACGGTGCGGCCTGTAGCGATAGGGCCGTGCGCCCGCAATCGTGAAACGGGGCGATCTCAGATCCACCCAAACACCGTTGCCGGCTCGGCAGGCGCTGCCGTACCCAACGCGTGTTACTTCGCCGACCGTCACGGTTTGCTGATAGTCCCGGCAGTCGCGGCCATCGTCCGAACGCCAGGTTCGCGTCGGTGTCACCGTGCCGCGGTGCGTGCTGGCCGCGTTCGCCCAATTGTCGCTTTCGCCGGTAGGCTTGAATTCCAAGGCCGCCTGAACCGCGCTGTTCATTTGTGCCTTGTCGGCGCCGCTCAAACTATTACGCCAATCGGTATGACTGCACGCAGTGAGCGCAACGGCTCCCGTGACACACAAGGCAAGAGCTTTTACAGAAATCATGCGAGCCTCCGGCTAATCCGTGCCCGTCCCCCACGCGGGTAGTATTGCCCAAATTTCGGCGCTGACAAAACTTTGCCTCGTCACTTGCCCGTGAGCGTCGGCACAACAGCGGTTGTTTCGATTTCGATCTTGGCGCGATCTTCCAGCAATGCGCTGACTTCAACCACCGCCATCGTTGGATAGACCTTGCCAAGTTCTTCACGCCAGGCCGCCCCAATGTCCGCGAGAGATGCCAAATAGTCCGATTTGCTCGTGATGTACCAAGTCATGCGCACAATGTGTTGCGGTTCCGCGCCCGCCTCGGCCAATACCGCGCGCACATTCGCCAACGCTTGGCGCAGCTGGCCGACAAAGTCGTCGGTCTCGAACTGCTCTTGCGCGTTCCAGCCGATCAATCCGGCGGTAAATACAAAACGGCCTTCCGCGGCGATGCCCGCCGAATAGCCGGAGGGGCGCTTCCAGCCATCTGGCAGAAGATGCTGCATCAATTTGTCTCCCTGGGAGCCGCTGGTTTTCGGCGCAGCTCTTGTCCCGTGATGGCGAAATATTTTACACTTAAAATAAATCGGTTGGACAATGATATCGCGCGAAAGCACCGCCATATCTGACAGCAAGATTACGCCTAAGAGTTCCGATCGCCCGCTTGAAGGCCAGCACGCATTGGTCACGGGTGGGGGTCGCGGTATTGGCGCCGCCATTGCCATGACGCTTGCCCAATCGGGCGCCGCCATTTCCCTCGTCGGCCGAACAAGAGCGGCTCTGGACGAGCAGAAATTTCGCATTGAAGAAGCCGCAAACGCACCGGTTTTTGCGGTCGACGTTGACATCACCCAGGACGACGCGTTGACGCCCGCCCTTGCGGATATCGTCGAGGCACAAGGACCGGTATCCGTCTTGATCAACAATGCGGGCGCTGCGCGAAGCGCCCCTTTTCATCGGACGGACCGGGCGCTCTGGGATGATATGATGGCAATCAATGTGACCGCCGCGTACACGTGCACACAGGCTGTTCTGCCTTCGATGCGCGCCGACGACTGGGGACGCATTATCAATGTCTCCTCGACCGCCGGATTGAGCGGGTACCGTTATGTCAGCGCTTATTGCGCGGCGAAACACGCGCTGGTCGGCCTGACGCGCGCGTTGGCTCTCGAATTGTCCGACACCGGTATTACGGTCAACGCCGTTTGTCCTGGTTTTACGGATACCGACCTCTTGTCCGACGCCGTGCGAAACATTTCCGCCAAAACTGGTATGGACAGCGAAGCCGCGCGCGCCGAACTGGCGCGCAATAACCCGCAAGGCCGCTTAATTGCACCGGAAGAAGTTGCCCACACGGTGGCCTGGCTCTGCCATCCGATATCGAGCGCGATCACCGGCCAATCGATCGTCGTCGCCGGCGGCGAGGTGATGTAATGGCGGATATTATCGCGACCGAAGCACCAACACGTCGACGACAGCAACAAGACTTGCGAGTTTGGCTACGCCTCCTCGCCTGCACCAATCTGATCGAGACCCGCGTTCGTAAGGGACTACGCGAAGGATTTGACACAACCTTGCCGCGCTTTGATTTGATGGCCCAACTCGACCGGGCCCCGGACGGGTTGACGATGGGCGAGTTGTCACGATTGCTCATGGTCAGCAATGGCAACGTCACAGGCCTCATCGACAGGTTGGCGGCAGAGGGCATGGTCGAGCGGCGGCCGGACGAGACAGACCGTCGCGCACAGCTTGTGCGGCTGACGGACGCGGGAAAAGCAGCTTTTGATGCGATGACGCCGGTTCATGAAAATTGGATTTCGCACGCGATGACATCACTCAACGCCACGGAGAAAGCGCAGTTGCTCAGTTTGCTTACGAAGCTCAAATCCGCTCTCACAGGCGAGGACGCGCGGGCATGACGGGGCCTTTTGCAACGGCAAGAGCCGCCGATTTGTCCGTGCAGCATTTCGGTTTGTCGGTCGATCGCGGCGTTGCAACATTCACGCTCGATCGTCCGGAACGTAAGAATCCGCTGACGTTCGACTCTTACGCGGAACTCGGTCAGACATTTCGTAAGCTCGCAAACGTTGAGGATATCAAGGCGGTCGTTGTGACCGGTGCCGGCGGCAATTTTTCATCGGGCGGCGACGTGCGCGAGATTATTGGACCGCTGACCGAAATGACGATGCCAGACCTCCTGGCCTTTACGCGGATGACCGGCGAATTGATGAATGCGATCATCCGCGCGCCTCAGGTCGTCATCGCGGCGATCGACGGGATCTGCGCCGGCGCGGGTGCGTGCATGGCCATGGCGTCCGACCTCCGCTACGGAACCCCCGAAAGCAAAGTTGGCTTTCTGTTCACGCGCGTGGGTCTCGCCGGTTGCGACATGGGCGCCTGCGCCATGTTGCCGCGGATCATTGGCCAAGGGCGCGCGGCGGAGCTGCTATATTCCGGCCGCATGATGACCGCCGAGGAAGCGAGCGCATGGGGCTTTTACAATCGACTGTGCGATGCGGATGCCGTACTCAGCGACGCCACAGAAATGGCGCACCGCCTCGCCGACGGGCCGACATTCGCTCACGCCATGACCAAGCGCATGCTTGATCAGGAATGGACCATGAGCTTGCCGCAAGCGATCGAAGCCGAGGCGCAAGCCCAAGCCATTTGCATGCAAACCAACGATTTCAAACGTGCCTATGATGCGTTCATCGCGAAACAAAAACCGGTGTTCCAAGGTGATTGACGGCGGACAATGCGCCGTTGAATCGGCGCAAACTGTTTTGATCGGTCGTGAGCAACGGCTATGGGAGCAAGCATGGCGGGCCGAACCATGAGCGTGACCGAGGGCGTGGAAGCCTCTTTGCGTGCGCCCGGCGGGCCGAGCGGCCACGTCGATTGCTTCACGCGCGACAATTTGCCGCCCGAAAATCTCCGCGCCCCGGTGGATTATGCAACGCTTCCCGCTTTGGCTGCCTATCCGGACCGATTCAATGTCGCGGCCACACTGCTTTCGGCGCGCCTCGATGCCGGTGACGGCGACCGCGTGGCCGTTTACTTCGGCGACGGACAATGGACCTATGCGGCGTTCGATGCCTTAACCGACCGCATCGCAAAGGTATTGACCGAGGACATGGGCCTGGTCGCCGGCAACCGCGTGCTCTTGCGCGGCCCCAATAATTTGATGAACGCGGCGGCGTGGTTCGCCGTCCTGAAGGCAGGCGGCGTGTGTGTCGCGACCATGCCGCTGCTCCGCGCGCGCGAGCTCAGTTTCATCGTGGAGAAAGCCCAGATTCGGCATGCGCTCTGCGACATCGACTTGGCGGCGGAAATGGAAGAGACGCGCGGTCTCGCCCCGGCGCTCACCGAGATCGCTTATTTTTCTGGTTCTGGAGACGGGGATGCTGATCTCGACCGGGCAATTGCCGCGAAGCAGCCTAGTTTTGACGCTGCCGATACCGCGGCCAACGACGTTGCGATCATCGCTTTCACGTCCGGCACCACCGGCCAGCCGAAAGGCTGCATGCACTTTCACCGCGACATTTTGGCGATGTGCGATTGTTTCCCGCCAGATGTGTTCGATGCGAAGGCTGACGACATCGTCACCGGCTCCCCGCCCCTCGCCTTCGCGTTCGGTCTCGGCGCGCTGCTTTGTTTCCCGTTCCGCGTCGGCGCGGCGACCGCCATGATCGACAAAGTAAGTCCCGACGCGATGCTCGAGACCATTCAGCGTCATCGATGCACGGCGCTGTATACGGCGCCGACCGCCTACCGCGCACTGCTCGGCGTGGTCGACCAGTACGATATTTCGAGTCTGCAAAAATGCGTTTCGGCCGGCGAGACACTACCACTGCCAACTTGGCAGGCCTGGCACGAAGCCACCGGTTTGGAAATCATCGACGGCATCGGCACCACGGAAATGCTGCATATCTTTGTTTCCAGCCCGCGCGGCGAAATCCGCCCCGGCGCCACGGGCCGCGTCGTGCCTGGGTACGAAGCCTGCGTTGTCGGCGAAGATGGCGCAACGGTAGACGACGGCGAAATCGGCAAAATGGCGGTGCGCGGGCCGACGGGCTGCAAGTATCTCGACAATATCGAGCGCCAGAGTGCGTATGTCCAAAATGGTTGGAACCTGACCGGCGATTTGTACCGGCGGGACGACGATGGCTACTTCTGGTACGTGTCACGCGCCGACGATCTGATTATCTCGGCGGGCTACAATATTTCCGGCCCCGAGGTTGAAACCGCGTTGTTGGAGCATCCCGATGTGTTGGAATGCGGCGTTGTAGGAAAACCGGACCCAGAACGCGGACAAATTGTATCCGCGCACATTGTTCTCCGCGATGGCGTCACGGCGAATGAAGCCGAGGTTAAGGCGCTGCAGGATTTTGTAAAGCAATCGATTGCACCCTACAAATATCCACGCGCGATCAATTTCGTCGAGAGCTTGCCCCGTACGGAAACGGGAAAACTCCAACGGTTCAAATTGCGGGGTTCGTGACGTGTCCGCAATCCGGAAGCACGCGCGGAACGTCAATCGGCCACGATGCGGTAGCGCGGGAAAGGCACACCGGCCATGAAGATTAGCGTTATCGGTGGCGGACCCGGCGGGTTGTATTTCGCGCTCCTCTACAAAATTGCGCGACCCGACGCCGAGATTATCGTCTACGAACGCAATCGTCCGGACGACACCTTCGGGTTTGGCGTCGTTTTTTCCGACGCGACGTTAGATGGGTTTGCTCAAGCCGATCCCGCAACTTACCGCGAGATCACGGAGAGCTTCGCCCATTGGGATGACATCCAAGTTCATGTGAAGGGTGAGGTACTAACCTCAACCGGCCACGGCTTTAGCGGGTTGTCGCGCAAAAAACTCCTGCAGATTCTACAACGGCGTTGTGTTGCGCTTGGAATTGATCTGCGTTTTCAGGAAGAAGCGCCGCCACCCGACGCGTATGGCGATTCCGACCTAGTGGTCGCGGCGGACGGCATCAACAGCGCGGTGCGTGACCTATATGCCGACCACTTTCAGCCGAAGATCGAATGGCGCGGCAATAAATTCATTTGGCTTGGCAGCACATGCCCGTTTCCCGCCTTCACTTTCGTTTTTTTGGAGAATGAGCACGGCCTGTGGCGTGTGCATGCCTATCAATTCGATCGCGAGCAATCGACAATCATTTTTGAATGTACCGAGGAAACTTGGACGCGCGCCGGTTTGGAAGACGCCGACGAAGACGCAAGCATTACCTATCTCGAAGGTCTGTTTTCAGAGCACCTTAACGGCCACCGCCTACTGAAAAACAAATCGATCTGGCGCAATTTCCCGATCGTGACCAACCAGCGCTGGCGGCACAGCAATGTCGTGCTCCTCGGCGATGCCGTACACAGCGCGCATTTCTCGATCGGTTCGGGAACCAAGCTTGCCATGGAGGATGCGATTGCGCTTCGCGATGCGATGATCGCGAGCGATGATGTAGACGCGGCGCTCGAAACCTATGAGACGGAACGCCGTCCCGTGGTCGAAAGCACGCAGCGTGCCGCGAAAGTGAGCCTGATGTGGTTCGAAAATGTCGAGCGCTACTATGGCGAGCTTGAAACCATCCAGTTTGCCTTCAGCTTGCTCACACGGTCGCTGCGCATCAGCCACGAGAATCTGAAAGTGCGCGACCAGATCTTTGTAGACCGCGTTGACCAATGGTTTGCCAGACAGGCCGCCAACCAATCACGCATCAACATCGCGACCGAGCCGGCGCCGCCGCCGCTTTTCACGCCTTATCGTTTGCGCGAGATGGTGCTGGACAATCGCGTGGTGGTGTCGCCGATGTGCCAATATTCGGCGGAGGACGGCACAGTCGACGACTGGCACCTCGTGCACCT
>JANQOH010000136.1 GCA_028289725.1 Alphaproteobacteria bacterium | reverse complement strand
GACCATGCGCGGGCCGCGCTCAAACGCATTCGCCCGCAACCTGGGCCGCGCTCCAACCGGCATTGACGCTGGAAAACACGCCGCACCCGGTGCGCGGCTAACCGTTGGTCAGACCGTCCTCGCCATATTGATTGGCGGGGCCTTGGCCGCCTTCGCCCAAACGGCCGCCTTTGCCGAAATGGCCGGCGCCGGGCACGTGGTTGAACTCGATGCGCAGGCCGTCCGGGTCCTCGAACAGGAACGAGTAATAGCCGGGCGCGAAGCGGTCGCCCGGTTCCGGCGGGTGCACGATTTTCGCTTTCAGTTCGTCGGTCACAAAGGTCGCGATCCGATCCACGTCCTCGTTGGAGCGCGCGCGGAAACAAAGGTGGTGCAGCCCGGCCGTGTCTTGGTCGAATTTGCGGTCGCGTTTTTCCGGCGGCGCCCCGCGGACCACGATGCCGGTGCGACTGCCGATGCAATATATTGTGTCATCGTTACGGATCAGCGTTTTCATATTCAGGAAGTGCAGCAGACGTTCCCAGAATGGGATGCAGCGTTCCGGGTCGGTGACCGTGAGTTGGATATGCGCGATACCGTTGACCTCGACCGTCATGCCGCCTCCCGTGCGTGTCGCTATTCGGTTGCCGCGGAGCTTACACGATCGAACCGTTCGTGTGCTCTAGTCGCCGAAATCGAAACTGTCGCCGCCGCGGATCAGGCGGCGGTCCCACTTGCGGCCGGGCAGGCACAGATAGACGAAGACGACGCACAACATGGAGGCGAGCATGATGTAGGCGAGTTCTTCCGCCGGGGCCGAGATGATGCACAGCAAGCCGCCGCGATCCGGGCAACTGGCGGCGCGCACGCTCATCGCCTGAAAGTAGCCGCCGGCGAAGCCGCCCGCGAACGGCGCGAAGGCGATGCGGTATGGCGCGAAGCGGTTTTGAAACACGCGAAAAAGCACGAACGCCACCGCCGGCAGCACGACCGCGCCGGTCAAGGCCCAGGTTCCCGGCATCCAGACTTCGGCGCCGAACAGAAAGGCCTCGAAATAACCTTTGAGGACCAGCCACCATTCCTCAGGTGTTGCGCCGCGCATTAGCGTCTCCCATGCCTTGTCCGCGTCCCTTGAAGTAAATGGAGGCGGCGCGCCCGTTCGGCGAGGGCACCCAGCGATTGTCATCGGATTGCCAAACGAGCGTCACGCGCGTCGTGTAGACCCGGTACACCTGACGGAACGACGAAATCTGGAGAACGGGCATGAGCAAGATTGCGCGGGCGGCGAAGAGCACTCGCCCGTGCCAGACCCACTATCCAACAGTGTCGCCGGCATCAGCCCGGCTGCGCCGGATCGCTGAGGGCATCCGCGCGGCTTCGGAAGGGGCGCTCTCGAACGAAGAGGCGATGGACCACGCGTTTCGAGAGAACCCGGAGCTGTATGATCGCTATGCCGCTGCGATCAGGCGGCGCGTCGCGCGCTAGGCGTTGTAGCTGAACAAGCGGATGGCAATGGCGGGTTTAACCGCGACGCTAATGCCGAAAGGCGACGGCGACCGGCCGTCATAGCGACTCCCGAAGGCCTTGGCCGGAGCGAATTCGAGCCGTGCGCCCGCAGCGTCCTCCACCAGGCGCGCGCCAGCGCAGTCCATCAGCGACACGTCAAACAAAGGCGTGTCGGAGTCGGCGCGCATAAGTTTGATCGCCACGTCGCCGTCATACTGCCAGACCGCCACTTCGAGCGTGACGCCGTCTTGGATGACGACAAAGCGGTGGCTGAGTGCGTCCTCACCAACCTCCGGCACGCATTCCAAACAACTAATGAAATCAGCTTCGTTCCAGACCAGCATTCAATCGTTCTTTCACTTTGTTTCACGCTCAAGCGGCAAGGCGCAACCGAATCGATTCGTGATTCGTAAAACTGATTCGCAATGTCAGACGTGGCGTTTGTCACGGTCAAAACAGGTCGTCGGCAACTTAGTTGCCTAGCTCGCGGCTTCGTTAGTTGCGAGCGTCCTGCGAATTTTGACGCTTCAAGTCCGCCGCTTCACGTCGTCGCTTTTTTTATTTGCGTTGCAGTTTCGACAACAAATTACGCAAATGTAGAGGTTTCAACAATCTCTGCCGGGACAGTGAGATGGCGCGATAAAAAAAAGTCGAAAAAATGTTGTCATTTTTGTCACAGAGCCGGAACTATTTTTGACTTGGTGAGTTGGATAAGAACCACGCCGAGCATCGTGGCGTTCAATGCGGGAGCGTCGCTCAACGTATCCCGCGGCCCCCCGGTGGTGCCCCCTCACTCACCATCGGTCCCCCCCACATCGCTCGGATACGGCGGCGCCCTCCCTATGCCGCCGCCCCCGGGCCGGTTGTATGCTCCAACTTCAACCGGGCCGATTTCTTTTCAGTCACCGGCAATCCTTGCTACAACAACCATCGTGCCCGCTATGGGCGCGGTCTCCACAACGCTTTCAATCCAGCAGACAATTGACAATGAGCCTTTTTGAGCCTTTGGCCCTGCGCGGTGTCACCGTGCCGAACCGGGTCGTGATTTCACCGATGAGCCAATACATCGCCGAGAACGGATTCGCCAATGATTGGCATTTTGCGCACCTGGCGCGCTTCGCCCTGGGCGGCGCGGGGCTGGTCTTTACGGAAGCGACCGCGGTGGAGGCGCGCGGCCGGCGAACGCATGGTGATTTGGGGTTGTGGCGCGACGATCAGGTCGACGGGCTGGCGCGGATCGCACGGTTTTTGAAACAGCAAGGTTCGGTGCCAGGCATCCAGCTGGGACATGCCGGGCGCAAGGCGAGCGAGCGCCGACCATGGCACGGCGAAACACCGGTCGATGATGAGGATGTCGAGGCGCGTGGCGAAGCGCCGTGGCCGGCCGTCGCCCCCAGGGCAGAGCTGTATGGCGAAGACTGGCCGACACCGAAGGTGATGACCCAAGCCGACATCGACGATGTGGTTGCGGGTTTTCGCGACGCGGCGGCACGGGCGCGCCAGGCCGGTTTCGAAGTGATCGAAGTTTATGCCGGGCACGGCTTTTTGCTTCACCAATTTTATTCGCCGATCGCCAATCGGCGCGACGACGCCTACGGCGGCGAACGCGACGGGCGCATGCGATTGTCCTTTGAAGTCGCTGCCGCGATCCGCGAAACCTGGCCGGACACGCTGCCGCTCATCTTCCGCATCTCCGCAACCGATTGGATCGACGGCGGTTGGGAGCTCGAAGACAGCATCGAACTTGCGCGTGGCCTGAAACAGGCCGGCGTGGACGTTATCGATTGCTCGAGTGGCGGCATTGGCGGGCTGCAAAAGCCCCGGCGCTTGCCGCTGGGGCCGGGTTTTCAGGTCTCGTTCGC
>JANQOH010000430.1 GCA_028289725.1 Alphaproteobacteria bacterium | reverse complement strand
TCGTACCCATCCGGATTCCGGCGCTCAAGGAACGCCGCGAGGATGTACCGCAGCTTGCGGACCATTTCATCGACCGCGCCACCTCCGCCAGCGGTTTGTCGCCCCGCGCGCTTGCCGACGATGCGATTGCGGTTTTGCAAACCTGCGATTGGCCGGGCAATGTCAGGCAACTCCGCAACGTGATCGACTGGGTGTTAATCATGGCGCCGGGCGACGGATCGGAACCCGTGCGGGCCGATATGTTGCCGCCCGAGTTGCTCTTGGCGACGCCGGCCGCGATGCGCCCGTCGAACGGCGCCGAAATCATGGCGCTGCCGTTGCGCGAGGCACGCGAGATGTTTGAGAGACAGTATCTGCAAGCGCAGGTCACGCGCTTCGGTCACAATATCTCGCGCACCGCATCCTTCGTCGGCATGGAGCGCTCCGCCCTGCATCGCAAACTGAAATCGCTCGGTATCACGGGCGAGGACCGTCAGTAAGCGCGCGACCGCCCCGTTTTGCTTTCCCCCCGGCCATCCAGCCTCGCTAAGTTCACCGGAGTCCGCGCGTGAAAGTTATCGTTTGTGGTGCCGGTGAGGTGGGTTTCAATATTGCGCGCCATTTGTCATCCGAAGACAACGATGTCGTGGTGATCGATCACTCCACCGAGCGAATTCAAAAGGTTAATGATGGGCTGGACGTTCAGGGCCTGCTCGGCTTTGCGTCCCATCCGGACATTATGGAGCAGGCCGGTGCGTCAAACACGGACATGCTCATCGCGGTCACGCAATCCGACGAGATCAATATAGTCGCGTGTCAGGTCGCGCACTCGCTTTTCGATGTGCCGACCAAGATTGCGCGTATACGCCACAGGTCGTATTTGGAGCCGGCGTGGGCCGACCTGTTCAGCCGCGAAAACATGCCGATCGACGTCATCATCTCTCCAGAGGTGGAGGTCGCGAATTCGATCGCGCGCCGGCTGGATGTGCCGGGCGCACTCGATCTGACGAGTTTTGCTGAAGACCGGGTCCGCTTGGTGGGCGTCCGGCTCGCGGACACATGTCCGGTCGTCAACACGCCATTGCGGCAATTGAATGAACTGTTTCCGGATCTCAATATCACGATCGTTTATATCGTCCGTGGCGACCAGACGTTGTTTCCCGAAAGCATGGAGCAATTGCTGCCGGGTGACGAAATCTACTTCATCGGGGATACGTCCGACCTGAGCCGCGCCATGGCGTTGTTTGGACACGAAGAAGAGACTGCGCGGCGCCTGATCATTGTTGGCGGCGGCAATATCGGCCTGTTGCTGGCGGGACAGCTCGAAAAAACCAACCCGGATATCAACCTCAAACTCATCGAAAACGGGAAGGATCGTGCGGAATATGTCGCCGATCGTCTCGAGCAAACAATCGTATTGAACGGCGACGCGCTGGATACGGACATTCTTGAAGAAGCCAATGTGGCAAATGCCGAGACGATCATCGCGGTCACGGACAATGATGAGGTGAACGTGTTGGCGTCGGTGCTCGCGAAACGGCATGGTTGCGTGCGCGCGGTAACACTGATCAATGCGTCAACCTTCGCGCCACTCATTTCACCGCTTGGAATCGACGCGTCGGTGAGTCCGCGCGAGATAACTGTCTCGAGCATTTTACAGCACGTGCGGCGCGGTCGAATCCGGTCGGTGTACAGTTTACGCGGCGGCGAAGCGGAGGTGATTGAGGCCGACGCCTTGGAGACATCACCCTTGGTCGGGACGGCGTTAAAGGACATCAAATTGCCGAAAGGCGTTTTGATCGGCGCGTTGGTACGCGGCGAGGAGGTCATTATTCCACGTGGCAATACGGTGATTAAGGAAAAGGATCGTGTGGTGATTTTCGCGCCGCACGATGTGGTCAAAAAAGTCGAGCGCATGTTCGCCGTCGCGATCGGCTTTTTTTAGGCCGGATCGCATAGAGTCCGCGTCCATATGGCCGTTGCGACGCTCTTTCGGCTCATTGGAATCTTGTTAGTCATTCTGGCGGTGGCGCAAATGGTACCGCTCGCCGTCGCCTTTGGCTTGGAAGAAGAAGCGGGTATCGCGGCGTTTGCGTTTGGTGCCGGCGGTTCGATGTTTTTCGGCGTTGTCCTCGTCATGGTCGGCACTGGCGGCGGCGGAAAATTTGGTCGCCGCGAGGCCGTCGTGCTGGCGGTGAGCGCCTGGTTCCTGTTGTCGCTCTTCGCGGCGGTGCCATTGGCCGCCTCCGGCGCGGCCGACGGGCTGACTGGCTCAATCTTTGAGGCGATTTCGGGCCTGACCACGACCGGTCTTTCAGTCTTTGCCAATGTCGACGAGGTGCTGCGCAGCGTCATTATTTGGCGCGCGCTGCTGCAATGGCTCGGCGGTTTCGCCACAATTTTGTTCGCGGTGTCGCTGGTGCCGCAAATTGGCGCTGTTCTGCAGTCGGGATGGTCGGCTTCGGATGCCCAAGGGAACTCGGCCTCTCTCCGGCCGCGCTTGAGACAAATCGGACCGGCGGTCGGCGTCACCTATGTCGGACTGACCTTCCTGTGTCTGATCGGGCTGTTGATCACAGGCGTGCCAGTACTTGACGCCGCCTGCTATGCGATGTCGGTGATTTCTACCGGTGGCTTTGTCCCCAATTCCGGCGGCCCATTCGCCTACGATAGTGTCGGCGTGCTGCTCGTCTTAGTGGCCGGAATGCTGGTCGGCGCGGTCGCCTTTACGCTGCATTGGGTGGCTGTGACCGGCCGCCCGTCGGTTTATCTGCGGGATCCAGAGACCGGCTTTTTGTTGCTCCTGGTCGCCGCCGGGACCGCCATTGTGTTTATTGACTTGGCCGTATTCCCTGAGCGTCGGAGCGGTGAAGGCGCGATCGATGCGTTGTGGCAGGTTGTGTCCGCCGCCACGACAACGGGCTTTGCCGCCCCGGGACACAGCGACATGCCCGTATTCATTATTCTCGTCCTGTCCGGCTTTGTTTTGGTCGGCGGCGCTTCTGTGTCGACGGCGGGCGGCCTCAAATTAATGCGCACTTTGCTCTTGGTCAGACAGAGCTCGCGGGAACTCGAACGTTTGGTGCATCCTCACGGCGTAATGCTGATCAAGCTCGGACGCGCATCGGTGACCGACAGAGCGATGCAAAACATTTGGGCGTTCTTCGTGCTATTCGTGTTTTGTCTGATCTTGTTTGGCGCTGCGCTCTCTGCTGTCGGATTGTCCTTCGACTACGCCTTGCTGTTGGCATTGAGCGCAATGGCGAATACGGGTCCGGTCCTCTTGCAGGCGGCGGCCATGCCGACGGACGCTGCCGCGTTAAATGAGATCGCGCGCTGGATCGTCGCGATTGCAATGTTGGTCGGCCGGCTGGAAATATTCGCCTTGCTGATATTGTTAAGCCCGATGTTTTGGAAACGGTGAGCAGAGGACGTCATGTCTCGGATTGCCTACGTCAACGGCCGATACGTGCCGCACAAAGTCGCACAGGTCCACATAGAGGACCGCGGCATGCAGTTTTCCGATGCCGCCTACGAAGTGATTGCGGTTCTGGGGGGGCGCTTGGTGGATCGGACCTTGCACCATGACCGGCTGGAACGGTCGCTCTCGGAGCTCGCCATCGATCGGCCGATGCGCCGTACCGCATTGGACGCGATATTCGACGAGGTCGTGAGACGGAACCGCGTTTCGGAAGGCATCATTTATTTGCAGGTCGGACGCGGCGCGTCGCCGAGAAACCATGCGTTCCCTGTCGGGGCGCGTCCGTCAGTCGTGGTGACCGCTCGCCGCGCGGCACCGGCCAGCGCGGCGGCACTGACGGAAGGCGTCAAAGTCGTCACGATGCCAGATCTTCGATGGCTTCGCCGCGACATTAAGTCCGTGTCGTTGCTCCCGAATGTGCTGGCCAAGCAGACCGCGGTGGAGGCGGGCGCGTTTGAAGCGTGGCAAGTCGATGCCGATGGTTATGTGACGGAAGGCGCCCAATCGAACGCCTGGATCGTGGAAAGCGACGGCACCATCGTGACACGTCCGGAGAGCAACGCCATCTTGAGTGGTATTACACGCAGGCGTTTAATCGAAGTCGCCCGCGCCGAAGGGTTGTCGGTTGTGGAACGCGCTTTCACGCCGACGCAGGCAGCCGCCGCGCGGGAGGCGTTTTTGACCAGCACAAGTTCCTTCGTGGTGCCGGTTGTTCAGATCGATGAGGCGGTTGTGGCGAATGGCCGTCCTGGTGCGATCACGGAGCAACTGCGGTCGCTTTATATCGATTTCGCACGCGCTGATGTCGCGGCTGCGTGATCAACGATTTGATACTAGTTCCAAGTACTAGCCGCCAGATTTCTCACGAGAATCTGACCAGAATTCTGACTCGGGTTGTCGGCTTGGGGTTGTGCCGCCGCGCGGAATACTATGCTATATGCACCGCGAACTCTTTGGATTCAGGGGAGGAGGGCTCCTGGTTCGGTAAGGGCTTTTGGGTCACTTTTGATTCCGCGAGGGGGAGGCCATGGCTGGCGAAAGGTCACAAAACGTACAGGACGTGTTTCTCAATCACGTCCGCAAAAACAAGACACCGGTGACGATTTTCCTGGTGAATGGTGTCAAGCTCCAAGGCGTGATCACCTGGTTTGACAATTTTTGCGTGTTGTTGCGGCGCGACGGATTGTCACAGTTGGTCTACAAGCATGCGATTTCGACGGTGATGCCGTCGACGCCGATCCAGCTTTTCGAGCCGGACCGCGAGACCACAGAAGAGAGCAGTTGAGCGGCCCCACAAAGTTTCAAATCGAGGCAGACACGTCCGGGCGGAGCGGCTGCGCCTGGGTTTTGCATCCGTCGCTCGGATTTGCGAGCCGGACCACGGGGCGCGAGCGTCGGCGGACCGACGCGGCTGCCCTTGAGGAGGCCGTCGGCCTCGCAAAGGCCATTCATCTCGTCGTTGAGGTCGCGGAAACTCTGACGGTTCGGCGCACCCGGCCAGCGACCCTGTTTGGATCGGGGCAAGTCGCCGAGCTTGGCGAGCGGATTTCGGAGGCGGACGCCAAACCCGATGTGGTGGTCGTCGATGCCGCGCTGACCCCGGTACAGCACCGAAACTTGGAAAAGGCCTGGCACTG
>JANQOH010000134.1 GCA_028289725.1 Alphaproteobacteria bacterium | reverse complement strand
ATCTCGCGACCGCTGCACGCAAGAATAACCCGGCCGCCGTCAGCACCCTGCCGCTCGACTATGTCGACGAAACCCTCGCCTTCAATCCCGAATGGGTGGTCGACAAAATCGCCCCCCGCGCCGCGCTTTTCATCACCAGCGACCAGGACCGCCTGGTCCCACCCGAAGAATCCGAAGCGCTGTACGAAGCCGCCGGCGAGCCCAAAAAAACTCGTCACCCTCAAAGGCTACGGCCACTACGAAGTCTACACCGACCCCGCGTTCTCAGAAGTCATGCACGAAACGATAGCGTGGTACAGGCAATACGTGCCGGCGGGGTGAGGCGAGCGCTTAGCTGTCCGAAAAATCGTTGCAACAAAATTCTGATTGTTCGGCTTGAACAAGTATGACGCTCTAAAAGAATCCGCATTGCCGACTTAAGATCGCTCACCTTGGATCTGGCGGAATTTCATACCCACATGCAGCGATACCCTCTACATGGAACTGCACCCATGGCTCGGCGTCCGGCCCCTTGTTCCAAAATTCGGCGGCGGGCCACAATATGTCCATAATATTGGGTTGGATTTCCAATGCGCGCTCGAACGCCTCACGTCCAGCTTCCACGTTTCCGTCTAGGCACTCGGCGGCGGCGACACCCGCGTGCATCCAAAAATACTCTGTCATTTGTGTATCCAACAAGGATATCGCTACTTTTCCCCAATCTTTGTTCACTGCATGCATCTTTGCATATACAAAATTTAGCCAAGGTGAGTAATTTGGATTGAGTTCCTTCATTTTGTCCATGAGGTGGACCGCGCGCTCATAGTCGCCGATCATCGAATAAACGTCTGCCGCCTCGCCAAGCAGCGTAGCGTTGTTCGGGTCCAGCATTAAACCCTTTTCAAGCTGCTCGCCGCCACGCTGCAAATCACCACTAAGAACAAGCAATCGCCCGAACCAAACCCGGATAATGCCTTCATCTGGCGCCAGCCTGACCGCAGTCTCGATTGAGGGAAATGCGTCCTTTAGGCCCTCGGCATGGGGTACTTCGGCCCATACCGCCACTTCCATCTCTTTTAAAACTGCCTTTATTGCCCAGCCCCACGGGTATTTGGGATCTTCTTCTGTGGCACGTACAGAACACTCTATGAGGCCGAGATAATTTTGGTACGTGAACTCCACGTACATGCGATTCCAAAGCAGAAGACACTCATAGGACGACAATCGGGTCGGCTGATAGGAACTTACATCTCTAAATTCGTGTCTCGATATCTCGCCGAGCGGCCCACCGACCCGCGATACGACGACTTCGGTAATGCTGTCTTGGATATCGAAGATATTTGAAACATCAAGTTGGCGATCATAGGTCTCAGCCCACAGGTGCGTGCCGTCATCGCCACTTAGGAGTTGCGCTGTGACTCGCAGAGTATCGTCGCCTCTTTGGATGCTGCCTTCTAGGACATAATCCGCTCCGAGGTTTTTTGCGATCGATTGGGTATCGATCGCCTGGCCGCGGAATTGAAAGGTCGTATTTCGTCCAAGGACTCGAATATTTGAGACTTTCGCTAGGCGAGCGATGATGTTTTCCGTGATGCCATCGGCGAAATAATCTTGCGCGGCATCACCTGAAAAATTGTCAAACGGTAGTACGGCAATGACTGGGCGGGAGGGGCGCAGCTCTTCTTCCAAGGCCATCAGTTCCGCATGGCCTTTCATTATTAGTGCAATATGGGCCTGGTCGAGAAATAAGACTTCCATCAAACCACGCACAACGTCATCCGTCAGGTTCGGTTCCATCGCTCGGGCGTCGGCAAGCGCATTTACCGCCTTCTCATTCTCGCCCATACGGGTATATGCAAGAGCAAGGGCCCACGGCCCACTCCAATGGTCAATCTCCAGTGTCGCCCGCGCCGAAGCCGCTGCGCCTCCGAAGTTTTTGTCACGGTAGTGGTACTGGTACTCCGTGTAGTTGTGCCAAATGGGGACGTCGTCCGTTAATTCCCGCAACCGTTTTGTTAGCGCTTTGCTTTCGTCCCATCGCCCGGAATAACCAATAAACTGCGCCATAAGCGCAATCGTCTCTACATCGTTGGGATTGGCATCAATCGCCTTAAGCGCTTCCTCATGGAACTTATCCGCATCACCCGACCAATAGTAAGCTTGTGAGAGCGTGCGCCGTGCGGCTTGGTGATGGGAATCCAGTTGAACCGCGCTGATCAGGACTTCGAAGGCCGCCTCTAAGGACGATGGGCCGGATTCTCTAGGATTGAAACCTGTCCACATTTCCTCGAGATACATCGACCCCAGCCATGCCAGAGCCTCCACATAGTCTGGTTCTTTTGCGACAACCTCTTCCAAGCAAGTGCGCGCCTTCAGGTGAAGCTCCGGCGTTACCGCCACAGCGTATTGCTTTGCAAGCGATACACATTCATAGGAACGCAAATCTTGTGTCGGTACGCTCTGAATACGACTGATCTCACTCGCAAGAATCTCACCTTCTGCTCCGCCTAAAGCCGCCACGACTTGTTTGCTGATCTCATCTTGGATCGCAAATATACTTCCCGTCGAAAGATCGCGATCGTAGGTTTCGCTCCAAACATGAGCGCCGTCGCGGGCGGTGAGAAGTTGCGCGGAAACACGGATTGACGCCTCGTCGCGACGTACACTTCCTTCCAGAACGTATTGGGCGCCAAGATCGCGACCGATTTCCCGTACATCCACTGAAGTGCCCTTGAACTTGAAGCTTGAATTTCGGGCTATCACCTTAAGGTCGCGGAATGCCGCCAATCGCGAGAGAATGTCTTCCGCTAAACCATCTGCGAAATACTCTTGATTCGGATCATCACTAAGATTGTCGAATGGCAGTACGGCAATCGAAGGTCCAGTCGGCAGTGGCGGAAGCGTGCTCTCTGACAACGGTGCGTCGGTGCGGTCAGCCACCTCGGTATCGCCATGCGTCAGGTAGGACCACACCGCCAAGCAGAGCACGCCACTCGCCGGCACCGTGGCCGCGATGATGTTGCGGGTTCGCGAGGATTGCCGCGGCGCAGGCGCGCCGGCTTGCACCACCCAATATGCCCGCACTGGCTCGGCGATGTTTTTCACCGTGTGCGCGCCCGCGTCTTCGAACCCGACTTCGAGGCGAGTGCGTACATGCATGTGCGCGGATTCGGAAATCATGACGCCGCCCGGTGTCGCCAACGACTCGAGGCGCGCCGCCACGTTGACGCCGTCGCCGTAGATCGTGCCGTCCGATTTCTCCTGAATGTCGCCCGAATTGACGCCGATTCGGAACTGCATCCGCCGCGCGTCGGGCAGGTCCGCGTTCTTTTCCGCTAGCGCCGCCTGAACCGCCACCGCCGCCTCGACCGCGCCCGTCGCGCTGTCGAACAAGGCCAGCACAGAATCCCCCGCCATGTCGACCACGCGGCCGCCATGGCTCTCGATCTGCTCCTGGAACACCGCGCGATAGGCATCGAGCGTCGCGATGGTCGCGCGCTCGTCATCCGCCATCAAGCGCGAATAACCCGCGACATCGGCCGCCAAGATCGCCGCTAGCTTCTGCCGAACCCCATCACCCGACACGATCCGTCTCTCCCCCCGCACACAACGCAAAGGGTACAAAATCTGGGTGCTCGTTCAAGTTGCTAAGTGTCTTACAAGAACGCCCGTAGCGCCGCAGCGCCAGGCAAACCTAAAGAACCCATAGGGTCCCTCTGCTTGCCTACTTCAAAAATTTGTCGTGCGGCGCATGACCGTTGCACCAGCGCGGAACCGGAATTGGGTGACTAACGCACCGAACTCACCCCGTGGACGGCACCATGTGGAGTGTGCGCCAAACGTCGCGCAGCACGCGCGTGGCGGAGCGGAGGAAGAGGGCGGGCAAGGCGATCGCGACCAGAATATCGGGCCATCCCGAGCCGAACCGCCATATCACCGCCGCCACGCCGATCGCCGCGAAACCTTCAATGACGGCGTTGCCTGAGCATTACCACACCGACATCGTAATGATGTCATCATGCCGATAGAGTGCTAACAAACGCGGGCAGTCCGCGCTTCCGGCGCCGTAAGATCCAACGTTCCCGGACAACACCGATCGCTCATGGCCGCGATGATCGGCGATCCCATGCCCTTCGTCACGCCCGGCCCCGATCAACGCCTTCCCGGCCTTTAGCCATCACTGGATCGATCGGATGGCCCGGTCGCGAATTCAATTCTTCTTTCGTTGGGCTTCCGGAAAGATCCACATGGCGAGGATCATCATGGCGGCGAGCGCGAACCCGACATGGCCAACATGGTCTTGGCCGATCGACTGTTCATAGAAAAAAAAGCCTGTGCCCACCGCTACAACCAAGGCGGAGATAATCAGTTTGACGTGAACGGGCATGTCGATGCCTTACCTGCTGTCAATACATGGGTTAGACGATGGGCACCGGCGTCGCCGCCGCCTCGTCGGGGCGCAGAGGCCGCTCGCGCAAATCGTCGCGGACATATTTGTCGTTGTAGCCGTTGAACAAATGACCCAACAGACCGCGTTTCAAATCGGAGGTTCCGAACAGCCAATCGGTGATCGGGAAGGTCAGGTTCATATTCAGGTCCATCATGATCGCTTCATTGTGATGGGCAGTGTGATGCCGGCGCAGCGTGTTGATCAGCGGCGCGTTCCGGACGAACCAGTTTTCGTCAACATGACAACAAAAGTGCATGAACTCGTAAATTAGGTACATGGCGGTCGTCGACGCGATAAAGAGCCAGGCAATGTTTTCGGTCGCGATGATGCTGAGCACCAAGACGCCGACCGATGACATGAGAATGAAGATGACCAAGGCATAGGGCGGAAAGAAGGTGACCCGCCAGTCCTTGTCATCCCGGAAGCGCATCTCCTTGTCGCTGAAGAAGCGGTGATGATCCAGCGTGTGCCGTTCGTAAATCGCGCGAAGCACCCGATTGCTCGGCGGCCGGTGCATGACATATTTGTGGAGAAACCATTCGAACATGTTGCAGCCGAGCAAGGTCACGGGAACGATCAGCCACTCCCACCAGGCCGGCGCGTGAATGTGCTGCGCGTAGATCCACATCGCGGTGAAGCCGATGGCGTATATCACCGCCACATGCACGAAGCCGTTATACCAACCGGCGACCCGCGCCCGGTACGCCTTGCGAAACTCAGCTTGCCGTTCCGTCATCATCGCCGCGCTCTCCCTCAATGCATCCGTGATATGTTACTGATACATTAGAAAGACGCAACCCCGCGCCTACGGGGCATTTCAGGGCAGATAATTCTTGGTTTTTGGCTCGGCCAGCGACCTATATCGCCACCGAGGTGCGGGTAAAGCTCTCGACATAGTCGATCAGTTTGTCGCTTGCCTTGCCTGCGGCGTCGGCGTCGCCCCGGGCGATTTGGCGCGCCAACCGCGCATGCAAACGCGCCATCCGGGGCAGATCAGCGGCCTTTTTGTGGTGCATGTACCAGAACCGCCGCGACAGGCCAGCAATCAGGCCGCTGGCCCGGCTGACGTAGGGGTTGCGCGCGGCGGCGGACATCAGTGTGTTGAGCTGTCCGTCGAGGCGTATAAAAGCAAGGTCATCGCAATCGTCGGACGCCTCGTCCATGCCCTCGGCGATCGCCGCGAATTGCGCGCGCTCTTCGTCGGTCCGACGCAGCGCCGCGGACCGCGCGGCCAGCCGATCAAGCTCCCGCCGCACTTCGAGCAGCTGCAATTGGGACTGCGGATTGATATCCGAAACCAAGATGCCCTTGCGCGGCAGGATCACCACAAGCCCTTCCCGCGCCAACCGGTGCAGCGCCTCGCGAATGGGCGTCCGCCCGATGGCCAACTCGTCTGACAGCGCCGCCTCGGACAAAACCTCGCCCGGTTCGAGCTGAAGCGTGACGATCATTTCCTCCAGCGTCCGATAGGCCTTGTCGGTCAGGCTTTCCGGCCTCTTCCGCTTCCTGTCGCGGACGCTTTTTCCTGTCGAGGTGGACCTTGCCGTGACTGCCATGAACGGACCTTGTTGGGATAGCGGACGGGGCGATGAGCACGGAGCGCTCGCAGTTCTTTGCGGGCGACCGAGGAAACACATCAACTCCATGAAATATCAGAGATCGGGCGGGATATCCAAGACCGCCGCGCCCGATCCCAACCACGGCACAAAGGCTTTCGCTTGAGGCCGGCGATGCGCTATTCAGTCAGGTGGGGCTCACGGTTTCACACGGTTCGGCGGCACGACAATGACGACAGCGCAAACCCTGGCGCGCGGCGCGCACAGCTTTGGCCTTTTTGCCTATCTGGGCGCGGCGGTCTCATTGGTCTTCTGTTTTTGGAAAGCCACATTCGGGCTGATCGCGCCTTTGGTCGGCCTGACGGTGATCGACATCAATCCGCACCTTCAAGCCGTGACCATGTGGCTGTTCGCGGCGGTCACCGTGGGCGCTCTCGCCGCCGACCGCAAACGACACGACGACATCCAACCGCTGCTGGTTGGCATCGCGGCTCTGATCATCATCATAGGCACGCTTTACATCTATTATCACGACGCGATCCTCGCGGCCGGCTACGTGTTGCTGCTTATTTCCGCGTTCTTGAACCAGAATCGGATGCTCGGCGCGCTGAACCGCAAGGTACTGGCGCAGGCCTCCGAACTCGTGGACCTCAACCAATCGCTTGAGCGCCGCGTGTCCGACCAAGTGGCGGAGATCGGACGGCTCGCCCGGCTCAAGCGGTTCGTCGCGCCGCAGCTTGCCGACATGATCGTCTCGTCCGGCGACGAGACACTGCTCGAAAGCCACCGCCGCGAGATCACCGTTGTGTTCGCCGACCTGCGCGGCTTCACCAGCTTCTCCGAGTCCGCCGAGCCGGAACGGATCATGTCGGTCCTGCGCGCCTATCACGCAACGATCGGCGAATTGATTCACGCCTATGAAGCGACGCTCGAACGCTTTGCCGGCGACGGTGTGATGGTGTTTTTCAATGATCCTCTGCCCTGCCCCGATCCCGCGGCGCGCGCGGTACACCTCGCCGTCGCAATGCGCGAAAAGGTGGCGACGCTCACCGATGCCTGGCGCGCCCAAGGCGACGATTTGGACTTGGGCATCGGCATCGCCATGGGCTACGCCACGCTTGGCCAAGTCGGCTTCGAGGGCCGCGTCGATTACGCCGCGATTGGCCCGGTCAGCAACTTGGCGTCACGATTGTGCGATGAAGCGGACGGCGGCCAAATCCTGATCAGCCAACGCGTGCAGGCCGCGACGACCGACCTTGCAAGGCTCGATTTCATTGGCGAGGTCACGTTCAAAGGCTTCCGGCAACCCATGCCGGTCTACAATGTTTTGGGGCTTTCCGAGGACGCGGGCGGGGCTTAATCCGCCGATTGCAGCAAGCGCATCGGACTGCCGACGTCGACCACGCCGATGCCGGAATGGGCCTTGTAGCCGAGCAGCTCCTGCACCCGCACCGGCAGTGTCTTGGCGACTTCGAGCGGAACCGTCAGGAATGTATTTTCCTCGGTCCTTAGCCAGCCAACGACATAACCGAGAAACATGCCGCGGCGGCGAAAATCGGCGGTCGTGTTCGCGCCGCCGCCATGCAACACCGACCCCAAATAATACAATGCGGACCCCGCCGGCATTTCCGCCTGTACAATCTCCTCTGGTTCCGGTTCGCGACCCGGCTCCCAAAGGTGGCTGCCGGGAACCACGCGTGTCGCGCCGCTCGCCTTAGTGAAGTCGGTGAGCGCGTACATCGCCTCTACCTCCAACAGCGGTTTCACTTTGGGCATATGGAACCAAGCGTCCTCATCGCGGTGCAGCGCCTGCGCCGTTTCGCCCGGTCGGATTTCGATCAGCTGCGCGGTATTGAGTAAGTAATCCGCGCAATTGGGTTTGAGCAGGATATCGGCGACATCAAGGAGCAACGGCAGTTGCATAACTTCCGCGAACGTCGGCGATTTGGCGAGCAAACCGTCGAACCGCACCGTCGATTCACCGTAAAACTCGACATAGAACTTATGCGTTGGATTGCGCAGACCGACACCGAGATCCTCGACGAACCGATCGAGGTCCCCATTGAGCGCCGCCAACATGCTTGGCGCCACCGCGCCCTCAACGACGACCGCGCCGTCTCGGTTCAAAATCTCGCTCACCTCTTCGGCGCTTGTCTCCGCGCCCGCCACCCGTTCGAGACTCGGCATGCTGGCCTCTTTGCTTGTCAAATCATGTCGGCAAAAGGGTCTGCGAACGGACCAGCGAATGTCAATCGCGAACCGGATCCAATCGCCCGGTCATGGGCGGCCAAACTCAAAGGCTTGATGGAAGTTAGGGCGCCGCTTCGGACAATCAGGCAGAATTAGAAAAGTAAGGGAGAGGTCGGTCAGACTGGCCCGAAAGAGGCCGGATTAACGCATTTTTGCGACCAGTTGGGGGGCGTACGTATGACAGGAGTTACGTCATGTTCCCACGCACCGAGACGAGCCGCACCGCGTTCATTGCCGTATTGGTCGGGTGTTTGACACTCGTCGTCTTGAGCACCGTAGCGATCGCGGCACCAAAATCCGATGTCTATCGCAATTCGGCAACAGGCCCGAACGTGGCTCCGATTACCGAACGGTTGGATGTCGTGCGCGCGCCTGAGCCCGGCCGCGCCGCGGCCGCGGAATCGCGCTTAAGAACGGTGTTCCAGCGCACGGTCAAGCGAACCGATGTCGTCGAAGCGCCACGACCAGGACGCGGGCGCATGTAAACGGCGCGGTCGAGCACGGCCGACCCGCGCTTCAGTACCGACGTACGCGCCTATCAATTCGGCACGACGCGCGTGCGTTGCATTGGACGTCGTAGACGTTTGGAGGCGGACAAGATGATGCAGTACCACGGTTTGAAATCGAAACCCTGGTGGGGATCGCGCGCAATAAGCCCAGTCGCCGGAATTTTTCTCGTTGGCATGCTAATTTTTGTAGGCGCGGGTTCGGCATTCTCCGACGAAGACGAGCGTGTCATCCTGACCGGAACGTTCGACAATCAACAATTCGTCGCGGGCGAAGATGTGCGTGTCGACGCCACCGTCACGGACGAAGTTTTCGCGGCCGGTGAAGACGT
>JANQOH010000428.1 GCA_028289725.1 Alphaproteobacteria bacterium | reverse complement strand
AAGTTGGGCCGGCCCTCAAGGTCGGTATCGCTTGGCGCAGCCGTGGCGCGAACGCGCTATTTAGCTTGGAAAAGTCAACCGACCTATCCGACTGGGCGGACATCCTCGAAGTCCCGGGCACAAGCTTCTCAAACCTTCAGCATGGCGACGTCACGGCTGAGATCGCTAAGTTCCGCGCCTGGGGCGGGACCGCGATAAACACAGATTCGACGGTCGACCAGATGGTTGACCTGGACGGATTTGCTGCGCTGATCGCCGCACTTGATCTCGTCATTACGACCTCCAACACCACCGCGCATTTGGCCGGCGCAATCGGCCAGGAAGTCTGGATCATTGTGCCGCAGACGCCGGATTGGCGCTGGCAGCTCGGGCGCACGGACGCATTGTGGTATCCGCGCACCCGTCTGTTCCGTCAGCCGGAAGTCGGCGATTGGCGCGGCGTCTTAGCCGACGTGGCCGGTGCATTGCGGCAACGGGTGCAAACATGAGTGACGTTGCGGAACCGAAGGTCAACGACCTATTGCACGCGGCATTACGATGTCATCGCTTGGAGCAGCTCGACAAAGCCGCGAGCCTGTATCGAGAGGTCCTCAAGATTGAGCCGACGCGTGCCGATGTCGCGCATCTCTATGGTCTCGCGGAAGTCGGACGCGGAGAAATGGCAGTCGGCATCCAGTCCATGATCCTCTCATTGACGATCAAACCGGGGGTCGCACAGGTGGAGCATGATCTGGCCGCGGCCTTGGCTGAAGTCGGTCAAGTTGAGCGCGCGATCGATCATTTTCGCGAAGCCATCAAGATCAAGCCCGACTTCATCGAGGCGCGGATCAATCTGGCCGGCGCCTATGTTCGCCAAGAGCATCCGAATGCCGCGGTCACGGAACTCGAGCAAGCGCGGGAGCAGGCGACCAATAATCCGCTTATTCATTTTCGGCTAGGGCGTGCGCGTTCGGCGCTTCGCGATTGGCACGGTGCGGCCTCGGCGTTTGAAGCCTGCTTGAACATCGATCCGGAGCATGCGGACGCGCGGTATTATCTCGCCGATCTGCAGCTCACGGTCGGCCAGTTCGAGGTTGGATGGGACAATTACGAGGCGCGGTGGCATCGGCCCAAATTGGCGACCGAGCCGCGACCGTTCCAATTCCCGAAATGGGCCGGAGAAAGCCTGGCGGGGCGGACCATTCTGGCCTGGGGCGAGCAAGGTGTGGGTGAGGAGATCCTATTCGCCTCGATGATTCCGGATCTCATGAACCAAGCCGGCCATGTGCTCTTGGAGTCCGATCCTCGGCTTCGGCCCTTGTTTGAGCGCTCCTTTCCCGGAATCGAGACCGTGGGCCGAACCTACCCCGCAGCGTCGCGGACCGCGCAAAGCGACATCGACCTTCAATCGGCAACGGGCAGCTTAGGGCGATGGCTGCGAAGAACCCCATCGCAATTTACTTGCCAAGCTTATTTGCTGGCTGATGCGGAGAAGTCAGCGGCCGCGCGGGCGCGCTATACCCTATCGTCGGATGGACCCACAATCGGAATTGCTTGGCGGAGCCTCAGCCCGTTGAAGAATTTCAGCTCCTATAAATCCTCACCGATCGAAGCATGGCGACCTGTGTTGACGCGTCCTGAGCCTCTCTTCGTCAATTTACAGTATGGCGATTGCGACGAAGCATTGGCGTTTGTTGAAAGGGAATGGGGCACGCGCATTTATGTCGATGCGGAAATCGATCAAATGACGAGTCTTGACGATTTCGCCGCGCAAATTGATGCGCTCGATTTGATCATTACGACGTCCAACACGACCGCGCATGTTGCAGGGGCCTTGGGCAAACCGGTTTGGGTGGTGTTGCCGGTCAAAGCCGGCTGGCGTTGGTCGCGCGATCGCGAAGACAGCATTTGGTATCCCAACGCGCGTTTGTTCCGGCAGGCGCCCGGCGAGGATTGGGCGGCGGTCCTCGATCGGGTTGGTGGCGCACTCAGCGTCTGGTTGGATCAGCGAGCGGATCATGCCTGATACGCGTTTGTCACAAGCCGTTGCCCATCACCAGGCCGGGCGTCTCGCGGACGCGGATCGGCTCTACCGCGCGCTGCTCAAGGATGATCCAAAAAACGTCGATGCCCTAAATTTGCGCGGTGTACTCGCTTTGCAAAAGGGGGACGCGAACCAAGCCGTCGATCTCATCGGCGCAGCCATATCGCTGCGTGATGACGTCGCCGATTTTCACAACAATATTGGCGAAGCCTATCGTGCGCGCGGTGATGTCGACGCCGCGATTGAGCACTATCAACGCGCCGTCAATCTCGACCCTCGGAGCGCGGATGCACACAACAATTTGGGCGTGGCTCTGAAGGCGACCGGATCGATGGAAGCGGCGGAAGCGCATTTTCAGCGCGCGATCGAGGCCAATCCGAACCATAGTCGGGCGCACAACAATTTGGGGACCGCGATGCGATCCGGTGGCCGCGCCGAGGCCGCTGTGCAGCATTTAGTGCGTGCTATCGAGCTCGATCCCAACTACGCCGACGCCCATAGCAATCTGGGAAACGTACTCGCGGACCTCGATCGAGCCGCGCAAGCACGGACGCTCTATGAACGGGCGCTTGAGCTCAATCCGGATCATGGCGAGGCGCTGATGAATCTCGGCACCTTGCTCAAAAGAGAAGGCGATTGGGCGGCGTCGACCGCAATCTACCGGGAAGCTGTTTCGCGTCGGCCCGACCACGCTGACGCGCAATTCAATCTTGGGATCAATTTGGCCGAAGCCGGTGATCTGGAAGCGGCGCGCGCCGCCTATGACGCGGCGATTACGAATGCGCCCAATCATGTCGGCGCGCAAGCCAACCGGGCGCGTCTTCTTCTCTTGATGGGACGGTTCGCGGAAGGCTTCGATCAATGGGAGTGGCGGTGGCGCGAGCCCGCGACATGGCTGCGCACACTTGAACATCCGCATTGGGCCGGCGAACCACTCGCGGGCAAGACCTTGCTCATTTGGGGTGAGCAAGGCGTTGGCGACGAGATCATGCTGGTCTCCGTGCTCCCCGAGGTGATCCAGGCGGCGAGCCGGGTGATTGTCGAATGCGACGCGCGACTGATCCCGATTTATCGCCGATCCTTTCCAAGTGCGGCGTTTGTCGCGCGCGATGAGCCACCGTCGCACCGCCTGTTGGATGCGGACATTGACTATCAGTGTGCGCTCGGAAGTCTGTGCCGCTGGCTACGGCGGAACGCCGAAGATTTCGCCGGCCCGACGCCCTATCTCACTGCCGACGCAAGCAAAACCGCCGCGATTCGTGCTCGCTATCAAGCTCTTGGCCCGGAGCCAAAAGTCGGAATTGCGTGGCGCAGTAAGCCGAAAGGCGCGGCGATCGAGAACATATTGTTCAGCGAATCAAAGACCATCGCTCTGGAGAGTTGGGAGCCGATCTTGCGCGCGCCGGGCGTGCGGTTCGTCAATCTCCAATATGGTGATTGCGCGAACGATCTGGCGGCCGTGAGCGACCGCTTCGGCGTGGAGGTTTTCCAAGATACAGAAATCGATCAGATGACATCGCTGGATGATTTCGCAGCGCAAATCGCAGCGCTGGATCTCGTTGTTTCGGGATCCAACACGACTGTTCACATGGCTGGGGCCTTAGGCCGCGAAGTTTGGACGATGGTTCCGTTTGTGCCGGACTGGCGTTGGCAGATGGCCCGCACGGACAGTTTGTGGTACCCGAACCTGAGGCTCTTCAGGCAACCAGCGCCGAATGACTGGCAAAGCGTGACAAAAAATGTAGCAGGCGAACTATCGCACGCCTTCTCGAAGCCGGAACCGGTTCTTTAGGCGAGCTCCGGTTCCAGTTCTTTCATGCTTTCTTTGTAGTGTGCTTCCTCGGCAAGCCATAGGTCGCCGAAATCGACGTCTTGCCAATTCTTGAACCACGGTCCGCCGCGCGTGAAGTGGACGACTTCGGGCGCGCCTTGGTCCGGCTTCTGACTCCACCCTTCCAGCCAATTCCACGTCTCCGGCAACGCGCCGATCAAGCTGTCGTCAAGCCATTGAAAACGATGCAAAAATGCGCCGCTTTCACTGTTGACCAGATCTGGTGTTAAGGCCGCGTTTGCCGGATGCCCACAATTGTAGAGCACCATGCTAGACCAATTCTTGCGTGGGTAACGGGTTTGGATGGCCCCGTCCATCTTCACCGTTTCTGGTGGATTGTGATCATGGTGCACACACATGACGGCGTAGCGGTCATCGGTGAGATCGATGAGATTTGCGAGATCGCCAAGCCACAAGAAATCGCAGTCACAGAATAACGCCCAACCGCGATATTCTGTGAGGGCCGGCACAAGAAACCGCGTATAGGTGAACTCCGTGGATGCCAACGGATCGACTTCCCGCTGATAGTAACCGCGTTGGCGCAAGTCATCCTGTCTCAAGGCCATCACGTCGAGCGGCCGACTGCTTCGGCGCAGCATCGAGTGCCGGCAAACTTGATACGCGATATCTTCGCGGCTGTCCCAGCCGACATACACGGGAAACGGGCGAACGGCGGTCATTTCGTGCCTCGGTGGTATTTCAGAAAAGCCGAACGGTTCGGCCGTCGAGCCCTGTGTGGAGCCCCATCAATGGATATAGACCGATACGGTGGCTGAGCATGGGTAGGCCCCGGAAAGGGTTGGTTTCTCACCGGTTACTGGAACAAGCCGAGCAAGATGTTCGGTGCCGCATTGGCGATGCTGAGCGATTGGACCGCGAGTTGCTGTTTGACCTGCAAGGCCTGAAGTTTCGCTGACTCCTTCGCCATGTCGGCGTCGACGATGGACCCGAGGCCTTCTTCGGTCGCGTCGAGAATCGAGACCAGGAACGTATCCTGAAATTCCAGGGACCGGGCATCGGCGCCGAGTTGCCCAAGTGCAACATTCACGGAATTTATGACGGTGTTGATCTGCGTCAGCGCTTGCGAGGCGGTCGAAATGTTCGTCAGGTTCTGAACGTTGAGCTGGCTATAGACCGTGCCTTCGAGATCCTGAGACCGGACGGTGAGCGTCCCGCCATTGGTGTCCGAAATGACGTTGAGATTGGACGCGCCAGATTGGAGCAGGTTGCGGCCGTTATATTCGGCGTTCTGGATGAAATTCAGCACTTGGCCGACAAGTTCGCCAAAGTCCGAATTCAGAATCGCCTGCTGCTCGCTCGTGTTGCCAGGATTGAGACCTTGGATCACGGTTTCTTTGAGGTCGATAAGCAGGTTTGAGATGGCGGTGGCGCCTGCCAAAGCCACGTTCGATACGCCGCGTCCGTTGGCCAGGCCTTGTTGCACTGCGAAGATTGATTTGATCTCGGCACGGATGCCTTGGGCGATGGCAAACGACGATGCGTCGTCCTTCGCGCCGATCACTTTGAGGCCGGTCGAAATCCGATCCTGAGTCTTCGACAGGTCGTTATTGACCGCGTTCAGACTCCGCAGCGCGACCATCGCGCCGACATTGGTGTTGATCGAATTGTTGAGCGCCATCGGCATCTCCCGGCGGGCGGATCGCCCCTTCGATGCGGGTCGCAATCCGTGTGCCAAGATCGTTTGGCGCCTAGTGTGAGATTAAGTTATTGATATTGTGTGAAGAAATTTCCCACTTCCGGCCCCGTGCGATGGTACGCATTCGATGGCGGCAGGGGATTCCCAGACATTCGGTATTATTTGCCGGTGCGACGCCGGGCGCATTGATATTGCCCGTCAACGAGAAAAGCCGGCGAGATCACCCGCCGGCTTTCGAAATTCGTATGGGACAGCGCCTATTCGGCGGGCGCGAGGCCTTCCATAATATTGCGGTTTACTTCAATCAGGTCGTCGACGCTTTCCTCGCCCTCGCACACTGGGTCGGAATAGCGTTCAACCCACACGCCGATCGAAATCAGGGCGCCTTTCAGCTCTTTGGGCAGTGCGTTGCGTTCGTCGGTCAGGTCGATCAGAAACGTGTTCCAGATCTGCCGATTGTAGAGCACCGCCCGGTACAATGAGGCGATGTCGCCCTTGTCCTTTGCTTCGTTGAGCAGCCGGTTGGCGCGCGCCAGCAAGCGAAATTCGCGCTGTCGCGGCGTTTCCGTCGTGGCAATGGCTTCAGCGTAAGGGTTAGCCACCATAGTTCAGCCTTTTTTCCTCGTATGCGATCAGCTTCTTGAGCTGCTTTAGGGCTTTGAAGTAATTCCGCTCGGATACGTCTTGTCCAACAGCTTCCAAGATTGTTCTTACTTCTTCGGTCGGTGCCGCTTCGACGAAGTCTCGGACCAAAAGGTTTGCTTTTTCTAAATAGTCTCGCTCATGGTCGCTGTCGAGGTAGGCGAGCTGCAGGCAAAAATAAATTCTTTTCGCAGGCGTATTGGCCTGCTCTTCAGTCAAAATGTCCTTCTGCCTGAGGATGATCGCGGAATTTTCGATACTTAACGTGGTTTTTGCGCCACCGTTGGCGATCACCGCGCCGTTTACGATCACTTTTTCTTCTGGTTTCAGCGTTAACTTTAGCGCCATCGAGGTTCGCGTTTGAAAGGATTAAAAATGGGGCCGGTATCGTACCGACCCCATAATAGTCACGGCTAGTTGAACAAGCCCAGCAGGATCTGCGGCGAGGAATTGGCGATGCTGAGTGTTTGCACCGACAATTGCTGCTTCACCTGAAGTGCCTGTAACCGGGCCGATTCCTTGGCCAGATCGGCGTCGACCAACGTGCCGATACCTTCTTCCAAGGCATCTTTAATTTCGGCCAGGAATGTGTCCTGGTTGTCCAAAGACCGGTTGTCGGCGCCGAGCTGACCAAGCGCGGTGTTGACCGTGTTGATCACGGTGTTGACCTGCGTCAACGCAGCCGAAGCCGACGAAGTGTTGGTCAGGTTCTGGACGTTGAGCTGACTGTACGCCGTGCCTTCCAGGTCTTGGGCCCGGATGGTTAGCGCGCCACCGTCCTTGTCCGCGATAATCGCGACCGCCGCGGCGCCAGAGATCAACTGGTTTTGGCCATTGAACTCGGCGTTCTGCACGAAGTTGAGTACCTGACCCACCAACTCGACATAGTCCGCGGCCAGAATGGCTTGCTGATCCGAGGTGTTGGCCGGGTTGAGGCCCTCGATGACCTTGGCCTTGATGTCGGTCAAGATATTGGAGACGGCGGTGGCGCCGGAAATCGCCACCGAGGCAATGCCCTTACCCTGCGACAGTCCCTGCTGCACCGCGCTCGTCGCCTTGATATCGCCGCGAATACCTTGAGCGATGGCGAAGGTCGACGCATTGTCTTTCGCACCAATGACCCGAAGGCCCGTGGAGACGCGGTCCTGAACTTTGTTCAGTTCCGTATTGGTTGCATTCAGGTTCCTCAGAGCAACCAATGCGCCAATGTTTGTATTAATTGAATTCTGACCAGCCATAGTGATCAATTCCTCATTCTAAGGGTTATCAGACACGCCTTCTGGCGTGCGTTGCGATGTCCCGGCTGGCCGACTCGCAGGACGCAAGTCGGCAGGATATCGCGAGAATGAGACTAGAGCTGGCCAGACCCGTTTCAAGACGTGGTCGAAACGAGTAAGCCAATACGGCGGTAGAACCGAAGGCCGAAAAATTATCGTTCCCGGAATGATTTGTGCCGGACGCAAAAAAATGGCCGGCGGTATGCCGGCGTCTGTAAGGCTCGTTGCGGAGCCGATCTTTTGATGAAGTCGGGAGAGGTGCGAGGCCGGCCAAAGCCGGCCTCGCGGTTAATGCCTTTAGTTGAACAGACCCAACAAGATCTGCGGCGAGGAATTGGCGATGCTGAGCGTTTGCACCGACAATTGCTGCTTCACCTGAAGCGCCTGTAACCGGGCCGACTCCTTGGCCAAGTCAGCATCGACGAGTGAGCCAACACCTTCTTCGAGCGCCGCATTGATCGAGGACAGGAAGCTGTCCTGATTGTCCAGCGCACGGTTGTCGGCGCCCAGCTGGCCGAGCGCGGTGTTGACCGTGTTGATCACGGTGTTCACGGCGGTCAGCGCGGCCGAAGCCGATGACGTGTTGGTCAGGTTCTGCACGTTGAGCGGGCTATACGCCGTGCCTTCCAGGTCCTGGGCCCGGATGGTTAGCGCGCCACCGTCCTTGTCCGCAATAATGGACACGGCGGACGCACCCGAGATCAGTTGGTTCTGGCCGTTAAACTCCGCGTTTTGAACGAAGTTCAACACCTGGCCAACCAGCTCGGTGTAGTCCGCGGAAAGGATCGCCTGCTGATCCGACGTGTTCGCCGGGTTCAAGCCCTCAACGATCTTGGCCTTAATGTCCTGAAGAATGTTGGACACAGCCTCGGCGCCGGAAATCGCCACCGAGGCGATACCCTTACCTTGAGACAGGCCTTGCTGCACCGCTTGCGTCGCCTTGATGTCGCCGCGAATGCCTTGGGCAATCGCGAACGTGGACGCATTGTCCTTCGCGCCAATGACCCGAAGGCCGGTCGACACACGGTCCTGAACCTTGTTCAGCTCCGTATTCGTGGCATTCAGGTTCCGAAGCGCGACCAGGGCGCCAATGTTGGTATTAATGGAATTTTGACCAGCCATTGGTAATTAAACTCCTCATTCTAAGGGTTTTTTGAGAAATGCCTTCTGGCACTATCAACAGCATGCAGAGCGGTCCGCCCCGCTGAAATTTCGGGCGCCTACATGCCGAGCCGTTGAATTTAGGGCGAACAAATAGGCTTTCAAACAAAGCCTGAAAGACTTAAATCAATATTACGGTATCAAAATTATTGGATATCGTAATCTTATTCGAGATCTACAAGAAATTCACCAGACTAAGATCTCGTAACGATCCCGTAACTCTATAAGATGCTTCGAGCGTTACTTCATCTTGGCTTATGCGAGTGAGCAATTCCGCAAGGTCCGCATCATTCAACTCGCCGATAAACTCTTTCGAGATGTCGATCTCTTCTTGCAAATTGACATTAATCTCTTCGACCAGTTTTTGTTTGATGCCCAGGTCGGCGTTCCGCTGATTGATCGCGGCGAGCGATGCGTCGATCGTGGCGATCACCTGCGGCGCGGCGCCGGCGGCTGGTAGCACGCCGGGCGAGGGCAAAGGCGGGTTGCCGGCGACCGGTGGCGGATAGCGACCGGCCGCAAAGTAGTTGAGGGTCTCGATCAAGCCTTGGAATTCGCTGGCCGGTGTCGTGGCATTCGCGCCAGCCAAGACGCCGATGTCGATCACCACGCTCTCTTCAATGCGCGCCTGTTCGATGATCTGATCGTTGTTAAAGCCGAAGGTAAAAGCCGGTGGTGGCGCGCCGGCTGCCGTCATGGTGACCGGGACCAAGTTGGTGCGCGACCCCGCGAAGAGATAGTTGCCGTTTTGATCGCGGCTGTTGAGGATCGCCACCACGCGTTCGATTTCATTCTGCGCATGCACTTGCAGCTGGCGGCCGTCCTCAAGACCTTCCGCCTGAATGAACTCGGCTTTCAGGTTCTTAGCAATCTCGGCAATTTCACGCACCGCCGCTTCGCGAAGGTCGAGTTTCGTCTTGGTTTGGATATTGTTTTCCAGGAACTGCTCGGCACGCGCCATACGCGAGAACGCGGTGGTCAAACCCAGGGAGCGGCTGCCAAGGTCGGTGAAGCTTTGCGCCTTGGTGCCGGTGGCCACCTGGTTCTGCATCCCCTGGATGCGTTCCTGGACCAGTTGCGTGTTCCGCAAAATGAACTGGTTCTGCGAAAGCGTCGAAATACGGGTCATGAGCAGATCCTCGGCTCAATTATTCGCGCTAATGTCGGCGTCGCGGGTTCCATCGGCGGTTTACGTCGCGATACCGAGCAGATCGTCATACATCCGCGTGATCGTCGAAATCATGCGCGCTGAAGCGGAGTAGGCGTTCTGCAGGACGATCATTTTGGATAGTTCCTCATCGACATTGACGCCGGTGAGCGACTGCGATTTGTCGGTCAAGGTGTCTCTGAGCACCTCGAATTCGTCGGCTTGTCCTTGCGTGGTACTGGCGTAAACAGCGACGTCGCTGACGAACGCGCCGGCATAATTTCCCAATGTCGTGTTTCGTGCGGCCAAAGTTCCCGCGGCATTGATCGAAATGTTCTGCACCGCCAGGGCGGCGAGCGCCTGCGCGCCGCGCGCGTCCCCTGGCGTCACGCCCACGTCGTTCAATGCCGCGCCTTGCAAGCGCGCCAGGGCCAACAAATTGCTATTGGCGGTTATAGCGCTGTTGACCCCAATGTCGGCGGCGACTTTCTGAACCTTGTCGGCTCCGAGGCCGAGCAACGTCGAGAGACCAATTCCGGTGCCGCCGCGATCTGCCGGTGATGGCAGGCCCTGATCGCGAACGAGCACCGTGCTGCCGGCATTCTCGGTCATGGTGACGCGTCCGTTCGTCGCATCGATCGCAAATGTTGCGTAGCTAATGCCGCCCACTGTGAGGGCCGTGTTCAGCTGCGTCACCAGGCTTGTGAAGTTACCCGCCACCGGCGTGAAACTGACCGTCGAGACAATGCGGCCATTGGCATCGCGTATGGTGAAATCGGTGACGCCGGTGAACTGATGGGTATCGGCGGCGGCAAAGCCATGATCCAAGAACGTTTGTGAGATGGACGTGATCAGATCGTTCAAACCAAAGAAGTGTGAGAAGCCGCGGCCGGCGCGATCGCTTGGTGTGGTCGCGTCCTGAGCGAGCCCGACGCCATGCGCGGCGTTCGCCGCGGTCAGCGACATGACACCATTGGTGAGAGCGAGCGTCGCGGATCCGTTGAGCCCGTTCGCGCCGTTGACCGCCGCAATCACGTCACCGATCGTGGTCAGTGCGACGGCGACCGGCGCGCCGAAATCACGCGTAACCGTGCCGGCCGTGAAATCGACTTCCACAGTGTTGACCACGCCGTAGCCATTCGCCGCGGGCGCCGATGGGTCGATCACCGAAAACCGGACTTGCCCGGTAAAATGGTGGGGATCGGTCGCCAGTAGCCCACTATTGCGAGAGCCCGTCAGCGTGTTGGGCGGTGGAAACGCCACGCTGTCGTTGTGAATTCGGTTCACTTCGTCGGCCACGCGCGATGCCAACTCACCGAGTTCCGAAGCCGTATCTTCGAGCGCAATGTCGCGCAGGTCTATCAGACCGCGCAGCCGCCCACTTGAGATGTCTTGCGCGAGCGGCGACCCGGAACCCGGTACCGCGTTCTGCGGCCGGACCGTGATATCGCCAAAAACTGTGCCGGGTGCGACCTGCGCCGCCGGTTGGTAATCGAGGACCCACGCATCGCGATCGAGCAATGGCGTTCCGCCGCCCGCCAGAATCACAATGCGTCCATCGCCAGTCGTGTAAGTCGTGACATCGACGCGTTCGGCGACAATCGCGAGTTGAGCGTCACGCAAATCCAGGAATGCCGAAGCATCATTGTTGCCGGCAACTTCCGTCGCGATCTTGTCGTTAAGTTCTTCGATGCGTAGAAGGGCTTGGTTTATCTGTTTGACTTCTTGGAATATTTGCTCATCCGCGTCCTTGCGCAAAACCTGCGTTTGGTCGTGGATTTGGGTAATTTCACGGGCCAGGCTTTGGATCGCGAAGATCACTTCGTCGCGGGCCGCGCCATTGTCCGGCATGGTGCCGACGGTTTCGAAGGCGGCGTAGAGGCGATCCAGACGCCCGGTGATCGTTCCCTCGGATCCTGGCGTGCCAAAGATATTTTGCAGTCTGTCGAGAAACGGCGTCTGCGCGTCGTAACGGCCCCAATCCGCCGAGGTGTTGCGGATTTCGCGGAGCAAAAACTCATCGACAAAGCGCCGGATCTCGGCGATTCGGACACCGGCCGACACATTGTCGATGACGATCGTTTCCTGGACCGGAACCTTGCGCTTGTAGTCGGGATTGTTGGCGTTCGCGATGTTCTGCGAGACGAGCGCGAGCGACGACTGGCTGACGTTCAGTCCCGAAATCGATGTGACGAGTGAGCCGTTTAAGGACATCGCTTCCCTTCCATGCCGTAAGGCAGGGCCTAATCGGATATGCGAGATGCAAGCCGGATACCAACCATGGCGTACGGGGAAAAGCGCGCATTTAATGTTGTTAAATCAAGTTTTTAATGATGAAAATTAAAGTAACAAAAAAGCTACGGAAGACCGATGTAGGTGGGTGGTGACGGCAAAAATTTCCGAGTCCAGGCCCCAGCGCGCGCGAACCAATGTGTGATGGCGGTACGTTGACCCGGGGAGAGCCCAGGTTAATTTCCACGCTGTATCAGACCACCTGACCGCCGGGATCGTTCCCGGACGGCAACGAAACAGACAGGCAATGACGATCGATGCTTTGGGCGGGGCAACAGCGCTTACAAGCAGTCTGGCGGCCCTGACCAGGGCGGCGCCGGATCGTGCACGTCCGGACTCGCCTGAGCCGCGTGCAGCCGAAAATCAAGATCGCGCCAACCAGTCATCGAAAACCATCGCCGAGGCGGTTGCGGAAAAGCCCGACCGGACTGAGGTCGAGGCGCGCGACGACAAAGCTCAATTCCAGGCTAAGTCGGCCAAGACCGAGTCGGCCACACACCTGTCTATTCTCTATGACAAGGATATCGATCTATTCATTTCGCGCCAAGTCGATCCGGATTCAGGCGAAGTGGTCCGTCAATATCCCTATGAAGATCATCTCGAGCGGCTACGGTCGTTCGCCGCGCAAGATCGTGCCAAATCCGAGGAAAGCGTCGACGTAAAGGTCTGACGCCCAGCATTGCGTTTTCATATCGTTTCGTTCAATGCAATCGGCGGCGAGCCGGACCGACTGACCGCCGTGCTGACCCCATATGCGCCGGTGTTGGAATAGCCCTTAACCGGTTGCGCCTTATCGGCCACCGCATCGCTGATCGATTTGATCAAGCGCTCATGCGCGGTTTTCGCCGCGTTCAGCGCGCGGGCATTGGCTTCGACCAGTCCGAGAAATTTCCGCAGCCTCACGCGCAATCGTTCCGCGAGCCGTGGCTCGACTTCGCCCGACGCCGGCGCATTAGCGCTCAAATCCCTAACCTGCTCGCCATAGGACTCCGTGAGGCGGCTTTTCTGGTCATTAAGGACGCCGATCGACGCGTAGTCGCGTCGGCGCACCGCTTGCGTTTCATCATCCAGAACTTTGGACAGCGTCTCAATCAACGAAATCAGACGCTCCAAACGATCGTCGGCGGTCGTATCGCGGGCACTGATCTGCGGGACGCCGGCCGCTTGTGTCACCAACTGCGTCATGGCTGTACCTCTTGTGTCGCCAGCATTTGCTGGATGATTTGGTCGGCAATGCCGACACCGCCGCGCGCCGCGGTCGCCTTGCCATATTCGGTGATCATCAAGGAGCGGAACACTTTCTCGCCATGACCACCGCCAAAGGGGCCGTCGGTTTCGACGCCCTCGAACATCATTTCGAACATTTGTGACAGGAAGAACGCTTCAAAATCCTGCGCCGCTTCGCGCACGGCTTCCGGAGCATGGCGCACGTCGACGGTCGGGATTCTCTGGTTCGCGATCGGCTGGGAAAACATCAAGCTTTCGGCTGGGTTCATGGTACGCCACGCTCACATGAGTTCGAGTTCGGCTTGCAAGGCGCCCGAGGCCTTGATCGCTTGAAGGATCGAGATGATGTCGCGCGGACCAACGCCGAGCGCGTTCAATCCGTCGACGAGTTCTTGAAGACTGACACCCTCGTTCATCACGACAAGGCGGCGGTCGTCATCTTCATCGATCTCGATGGTCGTGCGCGGTACCGTCACGGTGGTCGCGCTGCTTGGGGCGAATGCGCCGGGCTGTGAGACCTGCGGCGCTTCGGTGATGCGGATGGTCAAATTGCCCTGCGCGATCGCTACGGTCGAGATCCGCACGTTCTCGCCCATGACGATGGTGCCGGACACGTCATCGACCACCACGCGGGCCACCTGATCCGGTTCCACGCGCAATTGCTCAATGTCGGTCATCAGGTCTACCAGGCGATCCCGGTAACGATCCGGCACGGCGATGCTGATGGTTCCGGGGTCGATGGCGCGGGACATGCCGTCGCCAAGCGCTTCGTTGATTGAAAGACTGATCCGGCGCGCCGTGGTCAGGTCCGGGTTGCGCATGGCAATGGTCACCCGATCCATATCCGCCAATTCGAAGCCCACCTCACGCTCGACGATGGCGCCGTTGGCAATACGGCCGGACGTCGGAACGCCTTTGGTGACGCCACCGCCGTCGGCACCCGCTTCGGAAAAACCGCTGACCGCGACGGGTCCTTGCGCCACTGCGTAGACCTCGCCGTCGGCGCCCATCAGCGGCGTAACCAGAAGCGTGCCGCCTTTCAGGTTCTTGGCGTCGCCGAGTGAATTGACCGTGATGTCAATCCGTGTGCCCTGGCGCGCGAATGGCTGCAATGTGGCGGTGACCATCACGGCCGCGACATTGTTGGTGTTGGAGTTTCCGCCGCGCGTGTTGACGCCAAGGCGCTCAAGCATCGATTCAAGGCTTTGGCGCGTGAACGGCGAATTGTTCAGCGCGTCGCCAGTGCCGTTGAGACCGACGACGAGGCCGTATCCGACGAGCAAATTGTCCCGGATGCCTTCGAAGTCCGCGATATCCTTAATGCGCACCGAAGCCGCTTCGGACGGTCGAACAGGCAATCCGCTCTGGATCGCGGTTACCACGAGCAACAGCGCCCCAAACAATATGCGCGGGCCAAACTTTCTCAATCGTGGAACGTGGCGGTGGGCTCGGTACATGCTCTCGCTCGGTGCTGAGGTCGATCGTCCGAGTTTCACTATGCCAACTTCGTGCCAAGATTTCGCGTCCCGGAGCGCCAGCATTTCTGCGCCTTACCAGGCGTGGGATGAACGCGGCGCTAGGGACTAATCGGCGCCGCCCGGAAAAATCTGCCGCCGGTGGCCGGGCGACGGCGCGGGAAGTTTAATGACTTGTTAACTCGGCGCTGCGAATGTCCTGGCATAGGGAAGCCAAGGGCCATGAAAGTCACCGCCGAACGCATACACAATACGGCCGCGCCACGACGCGCCCCTGATGCGGGCGCCGCACCTCGGGACGCCGCCTTCGCTGGATTGGTGGAGGCGGACCTTTCGACCGGCCAGGGTCGCGAGGCCGCTGGTGTCCGGACGGCCGCCACCATCGATTCGCTCTTGTCGGCCCAGGAAGTACCCGACTTTACGGTCGGACGCCGCCGCGCGGTTGAACGGGGCCGGGGCCTCCTCGATCAACTCGACGCGTTGCGGGTCGCCCTCATCGCGGGCGCGATTCCGAAGCAGCGGCTCGAACAGCTCGTCACCTCTTTGGCCGAAAAGCACACGTCTTTGGCCGATCCGGGGCTCGCCGCCGTGCTCGACGAGATCGAATTACGCGCAAGAGTTGAATTAGCGAAGTTCGATACACATCAATAAGTCTGGCTCAAAAACGAGCCAAACAGCCCTACCGACACTAAATTATAAGCATTCCACCATTGCCCCGTTGCAGGGCGGGGGTCGGATTCTTATACTCCGCGCCCGCGCGCCCCGACCGGACATAAAGCATTAAATTTGAGAGATTTACATGCCAAAGCGTGGCGATGCCAAAAAACCGAAAGCGACCAGCGCGACGCGATCGACGGCGCGTAGGGCCAGCACGGTAAAGAAAGCGAGCGGTTCGAAGGCCCGAACGCCGGCCAAGGCGACGCGGAGTACGAGCCCAGCACGAAAAGCCAAAGCACCGGCGGCAACGGCTGCACGGAAGAAGCCGGCACGCGCCGCAACCCGGCCGAAAGCGGCCCCCGCGCGCAAGGCATCGCGCACGACCGCGGCCG
Organism: Alphaproteobacteria bacterium; assembly: GCA_028289725.1. Lineage (GTDB taxonomy): Bacteria > Pseudomonadota > Alphaproteobacteria > UBA7887 > UBA7887 > JAKZSU01. The sequence goes on along the minus strand of JANQOH010000428.1, from coordinate 5,262 downwards.
CCGCGAAGAAGACGGTCGCGAAAAAGGCGACGGCCACGAAGACGCGGAAAGCCACGACGGCAAAGACGGCGAAATCCGCCGTGGCCAAGCCTGCAAAGGCCAAAGTTACTAAGGCGACGACAGCCAAGAAGCCGAGTAAAGCCACGGCGTCGAAAGCGACTGCGAAGCCGTCCGCGGCGAAAAGCGCTGCGAAAAGGCCGGCGAGAGGGTCGAAAACGGCGTCCGCGTCCAAACCCGCGGCCTCACGGCGCGCGTCGACAGCACCAAAGGCGACCAAATCCGCTACGAAGACACCGCGCGCGGGTTCTTCCAAGACGGCGGTTGACGCCAAGTCGGCGCGAACCAACGGCGCGGTGGCGCAAGCGGCCGCTGCCAGTTCCGAGTCGAAGATCCAGCGGAAGCGGGCTGCGTCGACGAAATTGCCCAAGGGCTATCGGCCGACGGAAAGCGAAGAGTTCATGGGCCGGCGGCAGCAGGAATATTTTCGGCGGAAACTCGTGGCTTGGCGCGAGGAGATTTTGGGCGAATCCCGCGAGACGATCATACACCTGCAGCAACATAGCCCGCAGGAGCCTGATCTTGCCGATCGTGCTTCGATCGAGACGGAGCGCCTGATCGAACTCAGAACCCGCGATCGTGAGCGCAAGCTGCTGTCGAAAATCGACGAAGCCTTAGAGCGGATCGAAGACGGCAGTTATGGCTACTGCGAGGAAACCGGCGAGCCAATCAGCCTAAAGCGTCTTGAGGCGCGGCCGATTGCCACGCTTAGCATCGACGCCCAAGAGCGCCACGAGCGGCTTGAAAAGATCTATCGCGACGACTAAGCGCGCTTGGCGCTCACCGACGGCGGCGCCTGTATTGGGTCTCGCCCGTCAGAACGGGTTGATGACGTCGAGGATCTGACTTCCATAACGCGGCTGTTGTACGTCTTGGATCTGGCCGCGACCGCCATAAGCGATCCGCGCTTCCGCAATCTTTTCGTAACTGATCGTGTTGCTGGCTGAGATGTCTTCGGGCCGAACGATGCCCTCTACGCGCAGTTCGCGCAGGTCGTAATTCACCCGCACCTCCTGATCGCCTTGAATCACCAAATTGCCGTTCGGCAGAATCTGTGTGACGACCGCGGCGAGCTTCAGGTTTATTTGATCGGCGCGCTTGATCTCGCCGGCTCCCTTGTTGCGGAGGTCGGAATCAAGATTGAGCACACTCGTCGGCGAAATCGCTTCGGGCAAAATCGCGGCGAGCGATTGCTCATAGCCGAACAAACTGGTCCAACTGGCCGTATCGAGGTTGTCGCGGGTTCGGCTCGTTTCGTTCTGGATCGTCGCGTCGTCGTCGATTTCAATTTCGACCGTCAAAATGTCGCCGATTTCGGAGGCGCGCTGATCCTTGAAAAAGGCCCGCGCGCCGGTACGCCATAACGAATTGGCTTGGTGGCCACTTATCACCGGCGCGGGCATGGGCATTGAGACCGGTGCATAGTCGGGCATTTGGGTTGGGTTGATGATGGGGTCGAACGCCGGTTCTCGGCCCACGGTGGTGATACGGTCGACAGCCGAGCACGCGCCCAAAGCGGCGGCGCAGAGGAGCGCCACCAAGGGTCGAGAGTTTTTTGACAAGTGCATGTGCGTTCTCCCCAGCTCGCGGGATCTTATTGCTCGGACGCGAGAGAAAGTGATGCCGGACGAACCGAAACGCGTTCTCGCCCGGTCACGACCGCATCGACGATCAAGCGGCTTTGGGTGTTCTGGACCTGAATCACGTCGCCAAGGGCGCCGGGTATAAGCGCCCGCCCGGTGGCAACCAGTTGCATGCGTTCGGTCACCAGGTGCATGGCGACGATCGCACCCTTGCTCACAATCGTTGGCGGCTTGAGATCGCTTGGCAGGACGGGCTTGCCGGGCGTCACCGTGCGGCCGGGCGACATGCCGATCATGACAAGCGGATCGCGAACCGCTGTCTCCGGCACTTGGCCGACCCGAAACGACCGCCATTGGATATCGCGTTCGTCGATAATGTGGTCACGGCTGAAACGCGCGCGCAACACGGGCACTTCCTCGTGCGCAAAGGCACGGCCGAAGATCGCGGACCGCCGGGCCTGGCCGGTCCCGTCACGGACCACCAATGTGGCGCGGAATTGACCGGATTTCTGATCATAAACGGCGTCATCCACCGCAAGATCCGCGATCGCGCCGCGCGCCACTTTGACTTTGAGCGCCGACGGCGGGACGTCGAGAGTGAGGTCGCCGGCGGCGCCGGCACGCGCCAACGCGCTTTCTATCACCGACAGCAACTCAACTTGGTCAACCATGCGCCAGGCGCGGGTAATCGTCGCGAAATCAAAGGGCGCGACCGGACGCCAACCCAAGCCACTTTCATTCGCAATCTCAAAAGCGTCCTTGAGCGATAGCCGAATTCGTTCGCCAGGCACCGGCGCGGTCATCACTTCGATGTCCGCGAGCTTGCCGGTATTTTCAAAAATATCGCCGAGCAGTATCCGCGGCGCATCGACTTCGATGACTTCACGCAAGTAGGGGTCGGTGGGTGCCGCCAATGTGGCGCCGCTTGAGAGTGCGGCCGCGACCATAACAATGAGCCTAACAAGCGTCCGGGACCAAAGTCTTGTGACGTAGCTATCAAACATGCGCAGACTCGCTAAATCAAATGGTTACCGAAGTTGGCTCACAGCCGCCATCATCTCGTCCGACGTGGTGATGACTTTCGAATTCATTTCGTACGCACGCTGAGCCTTGATCAGGTTTGTGATCTCGGAGACCGAATTCACATTGGATGTTTCCAAAAATCCCTGCAGCATGGTTCCAAGCCCGCCGGTACCCGGCGTGCCCGCGACCGGCGCGCCTGACGAGGCGGTCTCCAGCATCAAATTGTTACCGATCGATTCAAGACCGGCTTCGTTTGGGAAGCTGACAATCGAGAATGTGCCGACATTGACTGGCGCGATTTGGCCGGCTTGCTTGATCTCCACAGTCCCGGATGGATTGATGCTGACTTCGGTTGCATCCGCCGGAATGGTGATGCTTGGCTGAAGCGGATAGCCGTCGGAGGTGACGATCTCGCCGGTTGGACTCAATTGAAAGGAGCCGGCGCGGGAGTACCCAGTTTCACCGCTGGGCAGTTGAATTTGGAACCAACCCCTGCCCTGGATGGCAATATCGAAAGTGGAGTTCGTCCCCATGATGTTGCCTTGTTCCGTGATCCGGTAGACCGACGCGGTGCGTACGCCAAGGCCGATCTGAATGCCGGCCGGAACCACGGTCCCGGTATCAGACGAAGTCGAGCCGACAGTGAGCTCGCTTTGATAGAGCAGGTCCTGAAACTCGGGGCGTTGCCGCTTAAATCCCGTGGTTGCCATGTTGGCGATATTGTTCGAGATGACTTCGACGTTGAGCTGCTGGGCCAACATGCCCGTTGCGGCAATACTCAGGGATCTCATCGGTTGTTCCTCGCCAGTCTCTTGTTTGTGTCGGATCCGCCAGAAACCCGACTAGGCCTGAATCACGGTGTCGATCGTGGACATGGTTAATTCGTGCTCGGTCTCAGCCAACTTCGAATTCGACTGGTACGCGCGATGCACTTTGATCATGTTGGTGAACTCGATAATCGGTTTGACGTTCGAGCTCTCCAGCGCACCTTGGATGAGCGACGCTTCCTCCGCCACGATCGGCGGCTGCTCCGCGACATACAAACTGTCGGCGGCGCGGCGCAGCGCGTAGGGGTTCTCGAAATCAACCACATCAATGCGGGCGATTGGTCCGGCGGCGCCGGAGACCGTGCCATCCGGGCTGATCGTCAGGTCGTCTTCGCCAGGGGGGATTTCGATATCGCGGCCATCGACGTCTTTGACGGGATATCCCGTAGAAGTGACAATTTCTCGGTCAGCGCTCAGCTGCAAATGGCCATTGCGTGTGTAGCGAATCTCGCCTTCGACTTCCACCGCCAGAAAACCGCTGCCTTGTATGGCGACATCGAGCTGACTGTTGGTGGCGCCCATATTGCCCGTGCTCATATCCCGAACCACGCCATAATCCTCGACGTAGGCGATATTGCCGGTTTCATCGAGAACCTCGATGAAGATCGGCTTTTCGGACTTGAACGCCCCGGTTTCCAGGTTCGCCAAATTGTGAGCGATGATGTCCATTTGGCGCCGCAATGCGGTCTGCACGGACAGGGCGACGTAGTTCGTATTGTCCATTCCGGTCTTTCCACGCGTCGTGGTGTTCGCGTTATCCCATGCAGGTCGCGTGCCAATGTCGCAGCGGCCGAAAAGCCCACCATTTCCATTACTGAGCGGCCCGGCTAGGGCAAAGCGTGCCGGGCATTTCTTGCCAGGCCCGATTGCTGATGATCCGGCCAAATCCGCGCAACCAGTTATTAAGAAAGCGATCGTACGGTGAGTACGGACCCGCACGGCAGGATCGTTCTGTCGGATCGTAAGCCTGATCAGGGTTGCATGATGCCAATCGGCGGTAATCTCGGAAGCGCTTGATGAGCGACGAAGACGTACAAAACGAAGGCGAGGACGGCGCCGAGGAAGGTGCCGGCGACGAGCCCAAAAAGAAGAAGCTCAGCGGCAAAAAGATCGTCTTGTTCATTGTTCTGCCGGTCTTGCTGTTGGGCGGCGGCGGCGCGGGCGTCATGTTGTCTGGCGTCCTGGGCGGCGATGAGGAAGAAATGGCCGAAGAGGAAGCGGCCGAAGAAGAGGAAGCGCTACCTAGGGAAGTCGTCTTCTACGACTTGCCGGAAATGCTGGTGAACCTGAACAGCGACGGTCGTCAATCCAGCTTCCTGAAAATTCAAGTCAGCCTGGAACTCGACAATCCCGAAGCGGTCCCGACCATCGAAGCCGTCTTGCCGCGAATTGTGGACAATTTCCAAGTCTATTTGCGGGAACTGCGCCCCGACGAGCTCAGCGGCACCAAAGGCATGGTGCGCCTGAAGGAAGAACTGTTGGTGCGCGTGAACGGCGCGGTCGAGCCAACGAAAGTTTATGACATTCTATTTAAAGAAATACTCGTACAGGGTTGACTTGAATGGCTGACGAGACCGACACCGAAGCCGATATGGCAGCCGAAATGGAGGCCATGGCGGAAGGCGATGGCGAAGAGGCCGCCGCTTCCGAGGACGGCACCACGGAGGTTGCAATGCAGGGTGGCCAGGCCACCCGGGTGCTCAGCCAAGATGAGATCGACAGCCTATTGGGCTTCGAGGACGGCGCGGGAGACGAAGACAATTCGGGCATCC
>JANQOH010000419.1 GCA_028289725.1 Alphaproteobacteria bacterium | reverse complement strand
CAATATGGCTGCGCACGGCCGCCATCTTGTGACCGAGGGTTTCAATTTCGTCGACGAGGCGGGTATCGGAGGGGGATTCTGCGGCCGGATCGCTCATGGCGGGATCGGTCATTGTGTATCAAGCCCGTGCTTTGGTTTAACGTTACCGGGATGGAATCGAAACCGTTCGAACGTCTGACGCGCGATGCCGCACCCCCCTCTGGGCCGGATGAATCTGGTGAGACCGGCCCGTTCCTTTGCGGCGACATCGATATCCGAATCGGTCGCGATGGCACGTGGTTCTATCACGGTTCGCCGATAGGCCGCAAACCGCTGGTGAAACTGTTCGCGTCGGTTTTGCGGCGCGACGAAACCGGTGATTATTGGCTCCAAACGCCGGTCGAAAAAGCCCGCATTCGAGTCGACGACGCGCCCTTCGTGGCGGTGGAAATGACTGTCTCTGGAACGGGTTGCGCACAGAACCTCTGTTTCCGCACGAATCTGGATGAGACCGTGGAAGCAGGACCCGATCATCCGCTCCGATTCGCATTCGACGCAGCGACCGGTGAACCGTCGCCTTATGTCCTGATTCGGCCCGGGCTTGAGGCGCTGATCACCCGCGCGGTCTTCTATGACCTGGTCGACCTCGCCGTTGAGGACGATGACACCCATATGCTGGGCGTATGGAGCGGCGGGACCTTGTTCCCGCTCGGACCGGTGGAAGACGAGACCTGATGCGCAGCTTCGTCACCCAAAAGGTGGCCCAACGAACCGTGAACCGCGTGATCCCCGCCTCCCTCGCCACGGAGAGCGACAAGGACCCGCTGTTCAACGGCGCGGCCGCGGCGCGTTCGAGATCGGCCGCGGTGCTGGTGCCGCTCATTGATCGCCCGGCCGGCATGACGGTGCTGCTGACCCAGCGCACTGAGCATTTGACCGATCACGCGGGGCAAATCAGTTTTCCGGGCGGCCGCACCGAACCGCATGATCGCGATGCGGTCGAAACGGCCCTCCGCGAAACCGAAGAAGAAATCGGCCTCGCGCGCGCGCAGATCGAAGTGGTGGGGTGTTTGGACACCTGCATGACCGGGACCGGTTTTAGCGTTGTTCCGGTCGTCGGCGTGATCGATGCGCCGTTTGAAATCGCGGCACTGACGCTCGACAGCTTCGAAGTCGCGGAAGCTTTCGAAGTGCCGCTCGACTTCGTGCTCGACCCGAGCAATCACGAGCGGCGCATGGCAGTCCGCCGCGGTGAGCGCCGCGAGTTCTACGTGCTGCCCTTCGAAGACAGATACATCTGGGGCGCAACCGCGCGCATGTTGGTCAACCTCCACGAAGTGCTTCAGGAGACATTTTGAGTACCGTCTTGTTACGCCTGCTTCTTTTGCTCTTGCCGATCGCCGTCTATTTGGGCTGGCGCTACCTCGCCCACCGCCGCGCGGTGGCCCGTGGCGCGCCGGGCTTGGACCTCACCGAAGGGCCATGGGTGTGGTTGGCGATCGCTGGCCTGGTGCTGATGATCTCTAGCTTCTTCGTGCTCGCCTTCACGACCGGCGAGGAACCGGGCGGGGTCTACGTGCCGCCGCGTTTCGAAGACGGAGAGATCGTCCCAGGCCACACCGTACGATGAACAGGCCGGGGCGTGCGCGATCATGACGCCGAGCGGTCGTATCGCCCCGCAAGATTGGATGACCGCCTCGTCGACGATCGCGGTGCTCGATGCACTGAGCGCCAACGGTTCAACGGTCCGCTTTGTCGGCGGTTGCGTTCGCGACGCGGTGGCGAACCAACCGGTTAAAGACATCGACCTCGCGACCGCCGATTCGCCCGAAACCGTCGTGAACCTTCTGGAGAACGCGGATATCAAGGCGGTGCCGACGGGGATCGCGCATGGCACGGTGACCGCCGTGTCACACGGGCGCGCGCTTGAAGTCACGACTTTGCGGCGCGATGTCGAGACCTTCGGCCGCCATGCGCGCGTTGCCTTTACCGATGATTGGCTGGAAGACGCGGCGCGGCGCGACCTGACGTTCAACGCCATGTTCTGCGATCGCGACGGCACGCTCTACGACCCGTTTGACGGGCGCGCGGACTTGGCCGCCGGGCGCGTCCGCTTTGTGGGCGAGGCGCGGCGGCGCATCGAGGAAGACGTGCTGCGCCTGCTGCGGTTCTTCCGCTTCTTCGCGTGGTACGGCAGGCCGCCGGCCGATGCCGAGGCGATTGACGCCTGCCGCGCGTTCGCATCCAAACTGGAGAATCTTTCCGGCGAGCGCGTGCAGGCCGAGCTCTTGAAACTGCTCGCCGCACCGGATCCGGTGCCAGCGCTCGATCTTATGGTGGAGCATGGCGTGCTGAGCCACGTGGTGCCCGATGCGCGCCAAGACTGGCGGGACCGTTTGAGCGGACTCGTCGCGATCGAGACCGCGCTTGAAGAGGCGTCGGCCGTTCGCCGCCTCGCCGCCATCGTCAGCGGCGGTCCCGAAAGTCTGGCCGAGCGTTTGCGCTTGTCGCGCGCGGATCGCGAACGGCTGGTCGCACTCGTCTCACCCGCGTCCCCGTTCGACCTGTCCATGGACGATCGCACCGCCCGCCGTGCGCTTCGTCGCCTGGGCCGCGAACGGTTTCACGATTTCGCCGTGCTCGCTCGTGTCGATACGGGCCATGACGCGGCGGCGGACTTTAAACGCCTCCTGACTCTTGCCGGCGATTGGCATGGCGTCAGCCTGCCGGTGCAAGGCCGAGACTTGGTCGAACGCGGCATTGAGGCCGGGCCAGAGGTCGGGCGCTTGCTAAGCGAGGTCGAGGCGTGGTGGGAAGACGGCGATTACCGCGCCGGCCGAGACGAAGCCCTGGCGTTCTTGGATAGCTTGTTGGCGAAGCGCGCGCCGGACGGCTAGCGCACATTCCCTACGGCCAATTTACCTCAGGCGGCATCGACATCAGAATCGCCTCGGTGTTGCCGCCGGTCATGAGACCGAACTTGGTGCCCCGGTCGTGCAGCAGGTCTTCAAGAAATTCAAAAGCGGGCCCGGAAATATTGGTACAATGGTTAATCTATACTTCGACGCTCACCGAGTGGCCCTACATCCGAAAGCTATTCCGAAGAACGCGCACCTTGCGCGCCGGCACCACAAACCGATTTACGAACAGGTGAAGAGTACAATGGGCTCGGATACTAGATGGCACGCACAAAAAGGGACATAAATTTCCATGTGGTCGTCGCCAATGAAAAAAAAATTAAAATATGGTGCCCTTATATTTTTCAGCTTAATTATCACTGATCAAATTGCGAGACATTATATCGAAAAGAACATCTGGGAAGATAGAAAATCCTATTTTGACGCCATACTGGCAAAGGTCGATTTTACTGAGGTACCTTTGGATACCCCTTATAAATTCTGCGAGCGCAATCTACTTTTTCTAGGTTACACAGATGTTACTTGTTTTCAAAAGACTAGGTGGACCTATGCAGAACTTCGCCTGGAAGAACCGTTCATGATAGAAATGTATTATCACCCCCCTCGGTCGCATTTTACTTCTTTGTTTGAGAATTGGTGGTACTACCAGCTAACTCACACGACGAAGATTATTATGTTTGTAACTAAAGAAAAGACTGTAATCGAGGACCTTAGGTATGGCTGAGGTCACATTAGAAGATCTCCGAACTTATGGCCATTTCACCTCGGGCGGCATCGACATCAGGATCGCTTCGGTGTTGCCGCCGGTCATGAGACCGAACTTTGTGCCGCGGTCATGTAACAAGTTGAACTCGACATAGCGGCCGCGTCGGATGAGCTGGTGTTCGCGCTGTTCCGCCGTCCACGGATCGTTCATATGCCGCCTAACGATTTTTGGATAAGCCTCTAAAAACGCGAGACCAACGTCGCGCGTGAAAGCGAAGTTCGCATCCCAATCGCCTTCCAAATTGTCATAGAAGATGCCGCCGACGCCACGCGGTTCGTCGCGATGCGGCAAGTAGAAATATTCGTCGCACCATTTTTTGTAACGCGGGTAATAGGTTGGGTCATGTTTGTCACACGCGGCTTTGAACGCGGCGTGGAAGCTTTCGGTATCCGCATCGTCGGGAAACATCGGCGTTAGATCACCGCCGCCGCCGAACCACGACTTGGTCGTGACGATGTGCCGGGTATTCATATGAACCGCCGGAACCAGCGGCGAACACATATGCGCCACCAAGGAAATACCGCTTGCCCAGAAGCGAGGGTCTTGATCGGCACCCGGTATTTGCGCCCGGAACTGTTCCGAGAATTCGCCGTGGACGGTCGAGACATTGACGCCGACCTTTTCGAACACGCGCCCGCGCATCACGGACATCACCCCGCCGCCGCCTTGCGGGCGTTGCCACGGCGTTCGTTCGAACCGTCCCGCCGCACGATCCGTGTTGGGCCCCGCCGACAGTTCGTCCTCTAGCGATTCGAACGCGGCGCAAATCTTGTCGCGCAGCTCTTCGAACCATGCGCGGGCCTCTGCCTTTTGTCGCTCGACGGGATCAGTGTCGCTCACAATGTCTCCTTAACGCTCTGACGAAAAGCCGCCAGTTTGGCGCAGCGCTTCCCCTAGCACCATGGCCGCCGCCAGCGCAACGTTGAGCGAGCGCATCTCCGGCGCGATCGGGATGCGCACGCGCGCATCCACCGCGTCATGCACGGCATCGGGCACACCGGCCGTTTCACGGCCCATCAACAGCGTGTCGGTCGGCTTGAATTCAAACGCGGTGTACACCTGCTCCGCCTTCGTGGTCAGAAGGATCACGCGCCCGCTTCGCCCTTGGCCCCAGTACGCATCCCACGAATCGTGCCGCGACAGGTCGAGCCGGTCCAAATAGTCCATCCCGGCCCGGCGCAATTTTCGATCGTTCAGAACGAAACCACACGGCTCGATCACGTCCATTGCGACCCCAAGACACGCGCAAAGACGCATCATGGCCCCCGCGTTCGGCGCGATATCAGGTTCGTAAAGAGCAAGCCTCACTGAACTTTCCCGGTTCGGTTGTGTGTGCCTACAACAAGGTCCATATATTTGGGTACTTTAGGGCAATGGGGCTTGCGTTTCCGCGCCTTATCGCGCCTGAGGGGAGAACGACCAATGACCGAGTTTGTCGCCAGAGATGCGATTCCGGGCCCGGTCGATGCAAAGACCACACGCCGCGACTTCCTGTACCAGGCCACTGGCGCGATGGCTGGCATCGGCGCGCTCGCCGCGAGTTGGCCCCTCATCGATCAAATGAACCCTGCTCAAGACGCAATCGCCTTGGCGACCGAGGGAATCGACATTTCCGCGATCCAGACAGGCCAGACGAAGACCGTGGTGTGGCAAGGAAAGCCGATCTTCATTCGCGCGCGGACGCCACAAGAAATCGAAGCGGCGCGTAGCACACCCATTGGCGTTCTAAGACACCCGCAGAGCGATTTCGAGCGCGTGGTCCGAGACCCATGGCTGGTGATGGTTGGGCTCTGCACCCACCTCCCCTGCGTTCCATACGGTAACGAGGGCGAGCATGACGGATGGTACTGCGTTTGTTGTTCCTCGCACTACGACACATCGGGTCGCGTTCGCAAAGGACCCGCGCCGAAGAATATGGTGGTCCCCCGATACGTTTTCCTCGACGACTCGACCATTCGTATTGATGGCTTCGTAAAACCCGAATTGAATTGCTGCTCGGAGTTGATGCCGGAGTATCTCAGTCCGTCTCTGTCAAAGAGCTGACGTCCTGCGCCGAAACACCAACGCCCGGGCACAGGCTCAGGCGCATTTCCGATTCGGCATTGGGTGCGATATCGGGTTCGTAAAGAGCAAGTCGCACATCAAGCATCCACGCCGATTTGAAGCCCTCGGTTGCAGGGCTATATACCTGGACATCGTAATTTAGTTGGGGCAAAAAGGCCGCGCCTTTCCTGGCCATTCTGTAAGAGGTTTATTGATGGCGGATGACGACGGCGGATCGCGCCGCGATTTCCTGTACATCGCGACCGGCGCTGTTGCCGGTGTCGGCACTTTGGCGGCCGTTTGGCCACTGATTGATCAAATGAACCCGTCGAAGGACGTGTTGGCCTTGGCCACCACCGAAGTGGACCTGTCTTCGATCGAAGAAGGCCAGTCGGTCACGGTCATGTGGCGCGGCAAGCCGGTGTTCATCCGCGCACGCACGCCGCAAGAAATCGACGAGGCGCGCGCCACGCCGTTGGACCAGCTCAAGGACCCGCAATCGGACCAAGACCGCGTGGTCAAGGATCCGTGGCTGGTCATGGTCGGCGTGTGCACGCATCTCGGGTGCGTGCCGGTGGGCGATGACGGCGACTATGACGGCTGGTACTGCCCCTGCCATGGCTCGCACTACGACACATCGGGACGCATCCGCAAAGGCCCCGCGCCTGAGAACTTGCCGATCCCCGAATATGTCTTCCTCGACGACACAACCATCCGCATCGGCTGACGGGCCTATTTGACATGAGCAACGCTTCTCTCGGGACCCGTGTCGTTCGCTGGATCGACTACCGGATGCCGATTTTCACGCTGCTGGACCACGCGGTGGGCAGCGGCTATCCGACACCGAAGAACTTGAGCTATTGGTGGAACTTCGGCTCGCTCGCCGGCCTGGTGCTGGTGATCCAAATCGCCACCGGCATCGTGCTGGCGATGCACTACACGCCGCATGTCGACATGGCCTTCGCCAGCGTCGAACGCATCATGCGCGACGTGAATTTCGGCTGGCTGATCCGGTATGTCCACGCCAACGGCGCGTCGGCCTTCTTCGTCGTGGTCTATATCCACATATTCCGCGGCCTGTATTACGGCTCGTACCGCGAACCGCGCGAACTGCTGTGGATCATCGGCGTCATCATCTTGTTATGCATGATGGCGACCGCGTTCATGGGTTACGTGTTGCCGTGGGGCCAGATGAGCTTCTGGGGCGCGACGGTGATCACCAACCTGTTCTCGGCGGTGCCGCTGGTCGGTGACGCGATCGTCTCCTGGCTGTGGGGCGGTTTCTCGGTCGACAATCCGACATTGCAGCGCTTCTACAGCCTGCATTATCTGTTGCCGTTCGTGATTGTTGGGCTGGTGGTGCTGCATATTTGGGCGCTGCACCGCTTCGGCTCCAACAACCCACTCGGCATCGACACCAAGGGCGACAAGGACACGATCCCGTTCCACCCCTACTACACGGTCAAGGACCTGTTCGGGATGGGCGTGTTCTTCATCATCTTCTTCGCCTTCGTGTTCTACGCGCCGAACTATCTCGGCCATCCGGACAACTACATTCCAGCCGATCCGCTGGTGACGCCGGCGCATATCGTGCCCGAATGGTACTTCCTGCCGTTCTACGCGATCCTGCGTTCCATCACCTTCGACGTGCTGTTTATCCCGGCCAAGCTGATGGGCGTGATCTTGATGTTCGCGTCGATCCTGGTGCTGTTGATCCTGCCGTGGCTCGATCGCTCGCCGGTGCGCAGCGCCAAGTTCCGGCCGATCTATAAGCAGGTGTTTTGGCTGCTGCTGGTGGTGACGGTCATTCTCGGCATTGTCGGCGCGAAGACACCGAGCGATCCGGTGTTCGCGGATAAATGTCCTGTCGCGGAAGTAACCGAGGAAGAAGCCGCCGCGATCGCCCGCGGCGAAATGGAAGAGAAGAAGCCGCCTTTCTGCTTTCAATATGTCCATCTCGGCCAGATCGGGACCGCGTACTATTTCCTCCACTTCCTGGTTTTGATTCCGCTGCTTGGTCGGTTCGAGAAAACCCGGCCTCTTCCGCCGAGCATTAGCGAACCGGTTCTGGGCGGCGGTACTGCCGCCGGCGCGGCGGTAACGCGGGAGAAGGCATGATGGTGGCGACGAGCGTGAAACGGTGGCTGAGCGCCGCGGCTTTTGGCGCACTGGCCCTCGGGACCGCCAGCACGGGCGTCATGGCCGCCGGTGGCGCCGTGGACCTGCCGGAGCAGGAATGGAGTTTCGAAGGCATCTTCGGCCATTTCGATCGCGGGGAAGTGCAGCGTGGCCTTCAGGTCTACTTGAACGTCTGCGCCTCGTGTCACGGCCTGCAATATGTCGCCTATCGCGACCTCGGCGACATCGGTTACGACGAAGATCAGGTAAAAGCGATCGCGGCACAGTATGAAGTGCCGGCGGGCCCCAACCAAGACGGCGAAACCCATGACGCGGACGGTTATCCGCTGATGCGCACGGCCCTGCCTTCGGACCGCTTCGTGTCACCCTTCCCCAACGAGAATGCGGCCGCGGCCATGAACGGCGGCGCGGTCCCGCCCGATTTGTCGCTCATGTACAAGGCCCGGCCCAACGGCGCGGACTACATCTACGCGCTGCTTACCGGCTACTATGACGAGCCGCCCGAGGATTTCGACCTGCCCGAGGATTTCGAAATGATGGCCGGTCTCAGTTTCAACGCCTATTTCCCCGGCCATCAGATCGCCATGGCACCACCGCTTTACGGCGACGATGTGGAATATGCCGACGGCACCGAGGCAACCATCGAGCAGGAAGCGCGCGACGTGACCGCGTTTCTCGCCTGGGCCGCCGAGCCGAACCTTGAACGGCGTAAGAACATGGGCATCAAAGTGATCCTGTTCCTGATCGTTATGACCGGCCTGTTCTACGCCTCAAAACGCAAAATCTGGCGCGACCAGCATTAACGCATACGCCGGCATCCGGACAAAAAAGCGGCGGACCTTTGCGAAGGCCCGCCGTTTTCGTTTGGCGTCTTGGGTTGTCTGACTAGGCGAACAAGTCGAACGGTTCGAAGTCCCCGTGCAGCACCGTGCTGGCGTCGGGGACGCCGAGCCAGCCTTCGATCATCGTCGCATAGACGCGGCGGAAGTCCGTGGTGAAATGCAGATTGTCGCCTGGGTCGAGTTCGGTAAGGCTCGGCACCTCGCCGTAATGGCCGCCCTTCACATTCTTGCCGACGACGAACATGTTGTTCGCCGCGCCGTGGTCGGTGCCCAGGCTGGTGTTTTCCGGCACGCGCCGGCCGAACTCCGAGAACATCAAAACCACGACATCGTCAGCGCGGCCAATGCGCTCCATGTCGTCGATAAAGGCGCGCGCCGCGTCCGCCGCGTAGGTCAACAGACGTTGATGCAAATTGCCCTGATGCACGTGCGTGTCGAACGCGTTGTTGCGGAACGACGTGTAGTAAAGCCGCGTCGGCATATCCGCCGCGATCAACGCCGCGATCTTGTTCATGTCGACAGGCGCGACACCGTAATCGATCGGCGTGTTGTAGTTCGCCCAAGCCTCACGCACCAACGCCGAAGCGTCCAAGGCGCCTTGTGCAATGTCGATCAAGAAACGCCGTGACGGATTGCTGTCGTCGGCCTTGGCGACGTGCTGGAACAGTTCTTGTTGCTGAAAAAATCCTTCGCGTGCGAACTTGTTTGGATCGTCGAACACCACCGGCACGTGATTGCGGCTGCGCACGGCGAGCGACTGGGTGGCGTCGATATTGACCATGTAATTCGAACCGCCTTCCGGCTTTATGGCATCCGCGAGCCGGCCGACCCAGCCATATTCCTCGCCGCTGTTCGGCGCGGCCGTGTGCCAATAGGCCATCGACGTAAAGTGCGAGAACGACGGGTTCTCGTACCCGCAACCATGCACGATCGCCATGTTGCCGTCTTTGTACAGGCGCTCGAACCCGCGCACGCCGGGATTGAAGCCGAAATGGTCATCGATCTCCAACACCTCGTCGCGCGGAATCGCGATGGTCGGGCGGTGGTTGTAATAGGCGTCGTCGGCGTAGGGAACGACAGTGTTCAGACCGTCATTGCCGCCGGAAAGCTCGAAGACGACCAATATCTTCTTGTCGTCAACCGCCGCCAGCGCATCGGTCGCGCGATTGAACACGGACGCGCCCGGCAGCCCGCCGAGCGCCGCGAATGCACCCGCGCCGACACCGGCCTGCAACAGTTCGCGCCGGGTGATGCCACGATCTTGTAGGAATTTCCGGTTCATTGTCTTTCCAATCCTCGCAAATCTTGGTGTGCCCCCTCGGTCTTGATCGAGAGCGCGCTATCCAAGCTGATATTCCGGTTGGCTCATGATGAGATGGATCAACATGCGCACGGGTTCCTCGAGATAGCTCTCCGCCTCGGCGATGTTCGACGTGCCAAGCTCTTCGTCGAGAAACGCGATCAGCATCTGTCGTTCGTCTTCGCCGACCGGCACCCGCATCAATCGCATGACGAAATAGTCCACCACCTCTTCGGTGTTGGCCAATCCTTCGGCCAAGACCATGTCGCCTAGCCTCACCTGAATCGCCTGACGCGGGATCGGCTTGACCCGCTGGACCGCCATTTGCCAGCCCCGGTACGAGCCAAAGCGCGTGTTAAAGTCCTCGTCGCGGTCAGCCAACATGTTGGACTCAGCCATCATGCCGCCCTCATCGGCGTAATTGGCCATGGTGGCCGCGGTGATGTCAGCGCCGGCCTTGATTTTCCGGTGCACGTCACGAATCGTCTCGTCATACGCATAGCGGTCGCCTGGCGCGAAATCGATGTCCATGAACAAGACGTCGCGCGCAAAATTGCCGCGTTCCAAAAGCAGCCCCGGCGTCACCCAACTGCGGCCCTGCGCCCAGCCGGCGACGGTCGGTGGCCAGAACAAGGTTTGGCCAAGCGCGGTGGTGACTTGGTTAAAGTCCGGGATGCCCGGAATTTCTTCCGCGCCGAGCTTCTTATACGTGGAGACCACGAGTTCGACTGGACTCTTGATATGCGTGCCAACCGACGCCGGGCTGTAGAAGTCCTTGGACAGGAAGATCGCGCGCAGCAGCGGCTTCAGCTCATAATTCGAGTCGCGCAGGATCGCCGCCAATTCGGCATTGAGCGCTGGCGATATGTCTTCCCGCACGAAGAAGCGATAGAGCTTCGCCGACATATATTCGGCCGTGACCGGCTGATCGAGAATGATGTTGATGGCCTGGACGCCGTCGAAGCGCCCGCGTTGGCCAAGAAAATCCTTCTCGGTGTCATCGTGCAGGTCGTTGTTGATGATGAACGTCAGGTCATCCGAATTCCAGCCAGTGAAGGCACGCGCGCCTTCGCGGATATCGGTCTCGGAATAATTGCCCACCCCCATGGTGAACAATTCCATGATCTCGCGCGCGAAGTTTTCGTTCGGCGCGCCTTTCACGTTCACCCCGGCATCGAGGAAGTAGAGCATCGCCGGGTCTTGCGCGACCGCGATCATCAGCGTGCCGAAGTTACCCGTCGCGTTGCGCCGGAACGTCTCGTTCTGCAGCAGCATTTTGCGGAAATCACGCACTTTGCTTTCGCTGGTCGCGAAATGGCCGTGCCAGAACAAGGTCATTTTTTCTTCGAGCGGTCGGTACGTGGTCAACATGCGGTTGGCCCACCAGTAGGACACGCGCCGCGTTTCCAACATGCTGGCGCGCAGCCAATAGAAGAACTTGTTGACCACCGGCTGCAGACGACGGTTGCCCGACGCCTTGACCTTAATGCCCAGCGCTTCGCCCGTCTGTTTCGCAAGAGTGGTCGTGGCCGGACGGCTCGGCGGGAAATTGATCAAGCCGGGGTCGTGAATGTCGGAGGGGTCGAACGCCGGCAGATGACTGTTATCGATTGCGTCGTAATTCACCAGGTAGCGCACCGCGTCTTCCGGCGTCATGGTGGCCAGCGCCGCGATTTCTGCCGGTGTCCCGCCGAAGCCCGCGCGTTCGATCAAATGCGCCGCGCGATCATAATTCCATTCCGACGCATCGATGGGTGAAAGATCATCGACCCACGCCTGATTGGCCAAGGCCGCGCCGGCCCACAACGCCGCGGCCAGCGCGCCCGAGGCACGCCCAAAAAATCCCAAAATCCCGGGCATCATCTCTTCCTCCATGCCGGGCGAAACCCGGCCATATTCGCACCCCTCTGGTTCGACTATAACATTTGCGGTCATGCGTTACGCCAATTGGTGCCATTCGAGATTTCGAAGCTCAGAACGCCAAAAGCGAGGAAAACAGGGGGTTTCATGGACTTCAGCTTGACCGACGATCAGCGCCAGATCATTTCGGCGATTGAGCGGATATGCGCCGATTTCGGTGATGATTATTGGCTCGAACGCGATAAGACGGTGACCTTCCCGCACGAATTCTGCTCGGCGCTGGCGGCGGATGGTTGGCTCGGCATCGCCATGCCCGAGGCCTATGGCGGCGCCGGCCTCGGCGTCACGGAAGCGGCGCTTATGATGCGCACGAT